>NZ_JBXAWS010000025.1:0-46047 GCF_057292075.1 Stenotrophomonas sp. 1L-E-5-B-C3 | reverse complement strand
AAACTGAAAGGTCTCAGCCCGATAAAGTACCGGGAGCAGGCCCAATCGGCCGCCTGACCCCGTCCAAGTCTCGGGGGTCACTTCAGGGACGGGTTCACGGCGTCCCCCGCGAACCCACCCCGCCCGGCCAAGCACGGCTTTTGATCTGAGCGA
Organism: Stenotrophomonas sp. 1L-E-5-B-C3; assembly: GCF_057292075.1. Classification (NCBI taxonomy): domain Bacteria; kingdom Pseudomonadati; phylum Pseudomonadota; class Gammaproteobacteria; order Lysobacterales; family Lysobacteraceae; genus Stenotrophomonas; species Stenotrophomonas sp. 1L-E-5-B-C3. The sequence continues at coordinate 45,894 of NZ_JBXAWS010000025.1, read as the reverse complement.
CCAACCACGAGGGGCTCAGCCGTTCGCTGCCAACTCCACATCCAGCGCGCGCAGGCGATCCACGGTCCCGACATCGGTCCAGCGCCCGCGATGGTGCTGTCCGGTCATCAACCCCTGCGCCATGAAGTGCTTCTGCAACGGCACCACCGAGAACTTCGGCGGCAGCCGCTCGCTGCCCGGCGCATCACCGATCACCGCGCGCCAGTCGGCCACGATGGAAGGGCGATACACGCCGATGCCCGCATAGGTCAGGCAGGGTCCTGCCCGGTCGTGGTACAGCACACCCTGCGCATCGAGACGGTAGTCACCTTCGGGGTGCTGAGCCGGATTGTCGACCAGCACCAGGTGTGCCTGGCCTTGTGGCTCACGGGGCAGCGTGGCGAAATCGAAATCGGTCCAGATGTCGCCGTTCACCACCAGGAACGGGGCGTCGCCCAGCACCGGCAGTGCGTTGAGGATGCCGCCGCCGGTTTCCAGCGGGGTCGGCCCTTCGTACAGGAAATGCAGTTGCAGGCCCCATTGGCTACCGTCGCCCAGCGTCGCCGGGAACTGCTCGGCCAACCACGCGGTGTTGACGACCACCTCGCGCACGCCCAACGCGACGAGGCGCTCCAGGTGCCAGACGATCAGCGGTTTGCCGGCCACTTCCAGCAGCGGCTTGGGCGTGTGCAGCGTCAGCGGGCGCATGCGCTCGCCCAGGCCTGCGGCAAAGACCAGTGCTTTCATCGGGCCACGCGCATCGGTGCGGCCAGCTCGGCCAGCGCCGGCTTGATGCGGTGTTCCAGCAGTTGCTGCAGCGGTGCCAGCTCGCGGTAGCGCGGCAGCACTTCGTCCAGATAGTTGATGAAGCGCGGCGCGTCGTCCAGGTAATGGCCCTTGTTGTCGCGGTAGCGCAGGCGACAGAACAGACCGAGGATCTTCACGTGGCGCTGGATGCCCATCCAGTCGGCATCGCGCAGGAAGATGGCGCGTTCGGGTACCGGCAGGCCGGCGGCGCGGGCGCGCTCGTGGTACTGCGCCAGCCACTCGTCCACGCGCTGCAGCGGCCAGCTCAGGAACGCGTCCTTGAACAGGCTCACCGCGTCGTAGGCGATCGGGCCACGCACCAGGTCCTGGAAATCCAGCACCGCCGGACCGTCGTCGACCGGCATCAGGTTGCGCGGCATGTAATCGCGATGGGTCAGCAGCTGCGCCTGGCCCAGGGCGTTGTCCATCAACCGGCGGTGTACCAGCTGCAGGCCTTCGAGCTCGCCGCAGTCCAGCTCCAGGTGGAGGTGGCGCTGCAGGAACCATTCGTCGAACAGGCCGGCATCACGCTGCAGCAGCGCCTCGCCGAACTGGCCGAAGCCGGCGGGTACCGGAATCGCCTGCAGGCGCAGCAACTGTTCGATCGAGCGACCGAACCATTCATCGGCGTTGCGCTCGTCGAGGATCTTCGCCAGGGTCGGGCCGCCGAGATCTTCCAGCAGCAGGAAGCCAACATCGAGGTCCTGCGCCAGCAGCGCGGGCACGCGCAGGCCGTTGTCGTGCAGCAGGCCGTGCATGTGCAGCCACGGCCGCGGATCTTCCAGCCCCGGGGGGGCGTCCATCACGATGTGGCTGCCGCGCGTGCTGGTGGTGCGCCAGTAGCTGCGCATGCCGGCATCTACCGAAGCGCGCTCGACCACGGCGTTGCCGTCGTCAAGCTGGGTACGGGCCCACCGCAGGCGCTGCGCGCTGCGCTGGGGATCGGAGGCGGGTTCGGTCATGCAGGCATATCCGGGCGCGCCGGGCGCGCCAACGTCGGGAACAGGAAGGGAAGGGCGGTCAGGCTCAGCGGCGACCGCTGAACAGGCGCAGGATCGCCAGCACGACGACCGCGCCCACGACCGCACCGAAGAAACCGGCCGGTTCGCCGGCGGCGTACCAGCCCATGTACTGGCCGAACCACCCGGCCAGCAGCGCGCCGATGATGCCCAGCACGATGGTCAGGAGGCAGCCCATGCGGTTGTTGCCGGGCATGAAGAATCGCCCGAGCAGGCCGACGAAGAAGCCGACCAGGATGATGTACAGCCAGCTGCTGCTGCCGAACAGACCATTCATGCGTGTGATTCCCACCAAGAGTGGACGCAGCCTAGCAAGGCCAGGCTGCGTCCGTCACGGTGTGCCGCTGTCAGCAGCAGCCGTGGTCGCCGTGGCGGGTGCCGCTGTCGGCAGCCACCGGCGAACCGCTGGTCTCGCCACGCAGGCTGGCGGCGTAGTGCTCGCTGATCACCTTGGACACGCAGGACGTGACCTTCTTGCCCATCGGGATGTGCAGGAACTCGTTCGGGCCGTGCGCGTTGGAGTGCGGGCCGAGCACGCCGGTGATCATGAACTGTGCGCCCGGGAATTTCTCGCCGAGCATGCCCATGAACGGGATCGAGCCGCCTTCGCCCATGTACATCGCCGGCTTGCCGAAGAAGGCCTGGCTGGCGTCGTCGATCGCCTTGGTCAGCCACGGCGCCATCGCCGGAGCATTCCAGCCGGTGGAGGCCTTTTCCAGGTCCAGGGTGACCTGTGCGCCGTTCGGCGGATCGCGTAGCAGCGCTTCCTTCAGCAGTTCGCCGCAGGTCTTGCCATCGGCAGTCGGCGGCAGGCGAAGCGACAGCTTCACCGACGTCTGCGGGCGCAGCACGTTGCCGGCCGATTCCAGCGCCGGCATGCCACCCACGCCGGTGACCGACAGCGCCGGGCGCCAGGTGCGGTTGAGCACCAGCTCGGTCAGGTCCTCGTTCATCGGGCGCAGGCCGTCGACCATCGGGAACTTCTCGAAGATCTCGGTATCGACCACTTCGGCGGCGCGCTTGGCCTGCGCCTGGCGCTCGGCCGGAATTTCAACGTTCATGCCATCGATCAGGATGCGGCCGGTGTCCTGGTCCTCGATGCGCGACAGCAGCTGGCGCAGCAGGCGGAAGCTGGACGGCACAACGCCGGAGGCATCGCCGGAATGCACGCCTTCGTTGAGCACCTTCACGGTGAAGTTGCCGCCGGTCAGGCCGCGCAGCGAGGTGGTGCACCACAGCTGGTCGTAGTTGGCGCAGCCCGAATCCAGGCAGACTACCAGCGACGGCTTGCCGATGCGGTCGGCCAGGTGGTCGACGTAGGCCGGCAGGTCGTAGCTGCCCGATTCTTCACAGGCCTCGATCAGCACCACGCAGCGGGCATGCGGCAGGCCCTGGGCCTGCAGTGCCAGCACCGCGGCCAGCGAGCCGAAGATGGCGTAGCCATCGTCCGCACCGCCGCGGCCATACAGCTTGTCGCCGCGCAGGACCGGGGTCCACGGGCCGAGGTCGTCGTCCCAGCCGGTCATTTCCGGCTGCTTGTCCAGGTGGCCGTAGAGCAGGATGGTGTCGTCGCCGGTTTCGGCGCCGGTAGCCGGAATTTCCAGGAAGATCAGCGGGGTACGGCCTTCCAGGCGCACCACTTCAACCTTCAGGCCGGGCAGCTGCTGGGCCTTGGCCCAGTTCTCCATCAGCGTGACCGCCTGTTCCATGTAGCCGTTCTGCACCCAATTGGCGTCGAACATCGGCGACTTGTTGGGAATGCGGATGTAGTCGACCAACTGCGGGACGATTTCGCTGTCCCACTTGTCATTGACGAATTGGCCGAGCTTGGCGCTGTCCATCTGAAACTCCGGTTGCATGGGCTGATCCGGCCATTCTACGCCTGTGCCACGGGTAGGGTTTTTCCTACATCACGTCGGGTATTTGGCTGGCTTTTAGAAATCCAGGAAACCGATAGGCTGTGTGCATGTGGTGACGGACACTGTTCCTACCGACGGGATTGCCGGTCGGGACGGCCAGAATCACAAGGAGATACACGTCGTGCCTTGGAGTGTCGTGTTGAGGGCACTGGTGCTGGTCGTGTGGATCGCTGGGGCGCATGCCGCCGAACCGATCGACATCAACCGCGCCGATGCCCAAGCGCTGCAGCAGGGATTGACGATGGTCGGAGCCGCCAAGGCCGAGGCGATCGTCGAGCACCGGCGCAGACACGGCCCGTTTCATCGCGTCGAGGACCTGACGCAGGTGAAGGGGATAGGGAAAGCAATCGTCGAACGGAATCGACAGCGGATCACCGTAGGCAACAGGTTGTTGCCGGCGGATCCGGTACCTGGATCGGTACCGGTGCGAACCGTACCGAGGCGCTGACAGCAGGAATCGTCGGAACCGGCAGGAGGCTGGTTCACCGGTCACGGACAGGAAGGCCTTGACCACCGACCGCCGCAGGACGCGGCACCAATCACCAGGATGGTGGCATCACAGACCTGTGGAAGGGGCTGAGATACAAACAGGACAGACGCGGCCGCGTGCAGGATGCAACGCTACCCCCACAGCGCAGGATGCGAGGGGGCGGCAGCAGGCCGACAAGGACGTAACGATTGCCCGGTACGACACATGGCTGTGTCGCCGGGCAGTTTCATTTCCGGCGCCTGGTTTTGCCGCGGCCACCACGGGCCGATGGTGTACGGTGGCCGCTCCGCATGGAAAGGACCCCCGCTGGATGCTTCCGCACCGCCCCACGACCCTGATGCTCGCCCTTGCACTGGCGCTGCCGCCGCTGGCCCATGCCGCTGCGCCGACGTCGGCTGCCAAACCAGCAGCTGCCGCAGCCAGCAGCGCCGAAGTGCGCGGACCGACCGACCTGAAGCCGGGCGAGTACCTGTGGCATCCGGAAATCTCGCCGACCGGCCCGATCGTGCTGGTGGTCAGCCTCGATGAACAGCGCGCCTACGTGTACCGCAACGGCATCGCGATCGGCCTGACCACGATCAGCTCGGGCAAGGCCGGGCACGAGACGCCAACGGGTGTGTTCACCATCCTGCAGAAGGACAAGGACCACAAGTCCAACCTCTACAACAGCGCGCCGATGCCGTACATGCAGCGGCTGACCTGGGACGGCATCGCCCTGCATGGCGGCAGCCTGCCCGGGCACCCGGCCTCGCACGGCTGCGTGCGGCTGCCGCAGGCTTTCGCGCAGAAGCTGTTCAGTGAAACCCAGCGCGGCGACACCGTGGTCGTGGCCGATGCCAAGAGCTCGCCGATGACGCTGGCCTATCCGTCGGTGCTGGCGCCGGTCAACGCGCGTGGCCAGGCCCTGCCGGAGACCGAGGGCGGGGCGCCGGCGCAGGCCTGGTGGAACGACAGCGCGGCGCCGGCGGGGCAGGTCGGCATCCTGGTCAGCCTGCACGACCAGCGCCTGTACGTGCTGCGCGATGGTGTGATGATCGGCGAGTCGCCGTTGAAGGCCGACGCGCTGCCAGCGTTCCAGGGCACCACCTTGTTTGTGATGGGGCAGGGTTACAGCGACACCCCCAGCCCGCTGGACGTGAACCAGCGCCTGCACCAGTGGACGGCCTATCCGCTGCTGGGCCAGGACCGTGCCCAGGCCACCCCGGACCTGCTGGCCACGCCCTCGCTGCCGATGGCGCTGCCGGCCGATTTCGCCCGCCAGCTGTACCAGGTGCTGGTGCCGGGCACGACCCTGCTGGTGACCTCGCTGCCGGCGGTCCGCCCAAGCCCGGCTGAATCCGGAATGCAGCCGGTCTTGGAATCCGAGCCGCCAGGGTCCACCCTCAAGGGCAACTGAGTCCCCCTGTTGTGCCCATGACTGCATCCCGCCTGTGCCGGCTGGCCGCGTTCGGCCTGCTGGCGACCTCGGCCAGCGCCCCGGCGCTGGCACAGACGCCCGCCCTTGCCACCAGCGCCGATGATCTGGCTGCCCTGCTGTCGCGCAGCGCGCCCAAGGCCGACCGCCACGTGTTGCAGCTGGCGGCGCACGCCATGCGCTGTGCGTTGCAGCGGCCGGAGCTGGGCATCAATGGTGATCGGCTCAGCGTGATCGACTATTCGCGCCCGTCCACCGAGCCGCGCCTGTGGGTGTTCGACCTGGCCCACCAGCGCCTGCTGTTCGAGGAATGGGTGGCGCATGGCCGCAACAGCGGTGAGAACCGCACCGAACACTTCTCCAACCGCGATGGCAGTTTCATGTCCAGCCTCGGCGCGTTCACCGCGCAGGAGACCTACATGGGCGGCAACGGCTATTCGCTGCGCCTGGCCGGGCTGGAACCGGGCTTCAACGACCGCGCGCGTGACCGAGCCATCGTCATCCATGGTGCGCCGTACGTGAACCCGGCTACCGCGCAGCTGCAGGGGCGGCTGGGCCGCAGCCTGGGTTGCCCTGCGGTGCGGCTGTCGGTGGCCAAGCCGCTGATCGATGCGTTGCGTGGCGGCACGATGGTGTTTGCTTACTACCCCGACCAGGATTGGCTGAAGCACTCGCAGCTGCTGGCCGGCGAGTGCGGTGGCCAGGGCACGCTCGCCACGCGGTGATGCACGACGGCGCGCGGCATGATGCAATGCGCGGATGAACATCGACTCCCTGCTGCACACTCCGAGCCAGGTGATCTCCCGCCTGGACTACCGCCGCGAACGTTGGCGGAATGGACTTGGCTGGACCCGCGAGATCCTGCGCCTGCCTGCGCAGGGCGATGACTGGGCGCTGCGCCTGTCGGTGGCCGAGATCGAGCAGGATGCCGCGTTCTCTGCCTTCCCCGGGGTGGAGCGCGAACTGGTGCTGCTGCAGGGCAATGGCGTGCGCCTGCGCTTCGACGATGGCCGTGTGGCCGAGGTGCTGCCACCGCACGGGCGCGTGCGTTTTGCTGGTGAGGAAGCGCTGCACGGCGAACTGGTCGATGGCACCACCCACGACTTCAACCTGATGTGGAAGCGCGAGCTGCTGCAGGCCGAGCTGCTGCACCGGCCGCTGGTGGGCGCCATGTTCTTCTTCTGCGAACCGGGTGTGGCCTGGGCGCTGCATCTGCTGGCCGGTCAGGCGGAGTTCGGTGCAGATAGCGGCTTGCCGGCGCTGCAGGCGGGCGATACCGCGTGGCTGTCGGCCGGCGAGCGTCAGCGGCACGCGTTGCAGGGCGGTGGCGAGTTGTTGGCGATCCGGGTGAGTGCGGCGACGATGGCATGACCCTGTAGAGCCGAGCCCATGCTCGGCTGCTTTTCGCGTTCCACCCAGCCGAGCATGGGCTCGGCTCTACAGTGGCTAATACACATCGCGCCGGTAGCGACCGGCCAGCTGCAACGCTTCCTTGCCCTCGGCCCCCAGCACCTGCTCGATCACCGCATCCACCGCCGGGGCCATGCCCTGCAGGCTGCCGCAGACCAGGATCGTCGTACCTTCATCGACCCACTGCCGCAGCGTTGCCGCTTCGGCCAGCAGCCGGTCCTGCACATAGCGATGCGCGCCGCCGCTGCGGCTGAACACTGCATCCAACCGCGCCAGCGTGCCGTCGGCCAGCATTGCCTGCAGTTCCTCACCGAAGTGGAAGTCGTGCTCAGCGGTGCGTTCACCGAACAGCAGCCAGGTGCGGCGCGCGCCATCGCGAGCACGTTCATGCAGGTGCGCGCGCAGGCCGGCAATGCCAGTGCCGTTGCCGATCAGCAGCAGCGGCACGTCGGCGGCCACGCCGTGGAAGTTGTCGTTGCGTCGCAGGCGCAGCTGCACCGGTTCGCCGACCACCGCGTGGTCGCACAGCCAGCCGCTGCCGATGCCCGGCGTGCCATCGGCACGCAACTGGCGGCGCAGCAGGATGTCCAGCGCACCGTCGGCCATCACCGAGGCGATCGAGTACTCGCGATGCGGCAATGGCTGCAGGGTCGCCAGCAACGCAGGCAGGTCCCCCGGTGGAACCAGTGAAGGCAGGTGCGAGCGTGCGACACGGGCCAGCAACGTCTGTCCATCGTCGAGTACCGCGTCAGCATCAAAGCCCTGCGCGTCCAGCCACGCGCGCGCGCTGTCCCGCGCATGCTGCGGACCAATTTCGGCGATGTCGCCGGCCTGCCATTGCACATCAACGCCAACGGGGGGCTGCAGGCGCAGCCAGTACACCGGGCCGCCGGGGCTGCCCGGGTTCAGGTGCTCGCGTTGCAGCAGCGTCCACGGTTGATACTCGGCCGGGCTCCAGTCGGGTAGTTCGCTGGCGCCACCGCCGAGTTGACCCAGCAGTTGCTGCCAATGACGCAGCGCTGCAGGATCGGCGTTGTCGACCTCGATCGCATCGAACAGCGGATGCGCACCGTGCTGGCGCAACCACTGGTCCAGCTGGTGGCCGAATCCGCAGAAGTGGCCATAGCTGCGGTCGCCCAGCGCGAGCACGCCGTACTGCAGATGCTGCAGTGGGGGCGGCGTGGCCATCACCCCGCGCAGGAACGGCAGGGCGTGGTCGGGTGGGTCGCCCTCACCGGTGGTGCTCGCGATGAACAGCGCGCGCTGGCTATCGGCCAGCAACGCCGCGTCCACTTCGTGCAGGCCGCGTACGCGTACCGGCAGGCTGGCACCGCGCAGGGCCTCGGCGCTGCGCTCGGCCAGCTCACGCGCGAAGCCGGTCTGGCTGGACCAGACCAGCAGGATCGGTGGGGTGTCTCCGGTTGCGGCATCGTCGCGCGGGCGCCCGCGCCACCACAGGGCCGCGCAGGCCAGCGCATACAGCGCCGTGGCGAGCACTGCGATCTGTGATTGCCGCGCCGGCGGAGCGCCCTGCCACCAGGCCTCGCCCAGGTGCAGGCGCAACAGCGCCCAGCCGATCACTGCCAGCAGGAACAGCACCAGCGCGTTGCCGAGCCACGCGCGCGACGGACGGGTGCTCATGCGACCTGCTCGTCGAGCAGGCGCTGGAAGGCGCTGCTGAGGAATTCGCGTGGACCCTCCGCTACGCGTTGCAGGTAGCGCGCGGCCAATCCTTCGCGCTCGGCCAGTGCCATGCCTGCCTCACGTCCGAGCACGGTCAATGCCGTGGCCCAGGCATCGGCGTGCATCGCATCGTCGGCCACCACGGTTACCGCAGCCGCAACCTGACGCACCGGCATGCCGGTACGCGGGTCGAGACTGTGGCTGTAGGCCTCGCCATCGGCCTGGTATTGGTGCCAGCGATCACCGGAGGTGGCCACCGCCCTGCCGTCCAGTGTGAGCACGCGTGGCGGGGTATCGGTGTGCGCGTCTTCTTCGGGTGCGGATTCCACCAGCACCCGCCACGGCTGGCCGTCCGGCTTGCGGCCGTAGCCGGCCAGTTCGCCGCCGACTTCGATCAGCGCTGCAGTGATGCCTTGTCCACGCAACCAGGCGGCCACGTGATCGACGCCGAAGCCCTTGGCGATCGCAGAGAGATCTAGTTCCAGTCCACCCGGTTGCAGCAGCGCATCGTCCTGCCACTGCAGGCGCTGCCAATCGCAGCGATCACGCGTGGCCTGCAGGCGTGCGGGATCGGGCTGAGTGCGTTCACCGGCGTGTGCGCCGAAACCCCACAACGCTACCAGCGGGCCGATGCTGGGATCGAAGGCGCCGTCACTGGCGGCGGCGATGGCCAGTGCGCAGGCCAGAACGTGGCGGGTCTCGGCCGGCAACGCGCACCATTGGCCGGCGTCGGCGCGGTTGTAGCGGCTTAGATCCGAGCCGGGTTCCCAGGTGCTCATCTGTGCGACCACTTCATCCAGCCGCGCCTGGATGCCAGCGTGCAGCGGGTGCAGGTCGCGCTGGTGCGATGCGACCAGCGACACGCTCCACGTGGTGCCCATGGTGGTGCCGCCGAGGCGGGCGATGTCGAGCAGGGAATCGGTCATGGTGATGCGTAGCGGCGGCGATGCCGGGGGCTGCCCGGCATCGCAGTCCACATTACTGCGGCAGCACTTCCAGCGTCGCGACGTAGCTGAGGCGGCGCTTGGCGGCCTGCTTCACCGAGGTCTTGTTGTCCTCGGTGCCGGTTTCCAGCCAGTACATGCCAGCTTCCGGCCAGGTCACCTTGATCTCGCCCTTGGCGTCGCTGGTCAGCTTCTGCTCGTCCTGCGCGTTGCGGTAGCGGGTGCCACCACGCACGATCTCGAACTCCAGGCCGGCGGCCGGCTTGCCATCGACCAGCACGCGGAAGGTCGCTTCCTCGCCGGCGAACAGATCGTTCGGATGGCCCACGGCCACCAGTTCGATGCCGCGGTTGGTCGGCTTCAGCGCAGTGTCGTTCGGTGCGCCGTTGGTGACGAAGGTTTCCACGCGGCCGACCGACTGGCTCACTTCCAGCTTCTTCGCGTCCTTCGGCAGTTCACCGAAGGTGGCGGCGGTACCACGCCAGCGCTTGCGCTCGCCGTTCTGCTCGTAGGTGGCGAACAGGCCGTCATTGACCGACGCGATGCGGTAGGTGCCCGGCTGTTTCAGCTCGACATCGAACACGCTGCGGTACTTGCCGGTGGACGCGTTCTGCGGCTGCACGGTGCTGCCGTCCGGCGCGGTGATCACCAGCGACTCCAGGCGCAGCGGCACGTGGTTGAAATAGAACAGGTCATTGGAGACCGCACCGTCGACGGTGATCCACGGCGCGTTGCCGGCGATCACGGTCTGCGAGGGCAGCAGCCAGGCCTTGTGGGCCAGGGCGGAGAAGGGAAGGGCAGCGGCCAGAGCGGCGGCGAGGACGAGCGTGCGCTTCATGCGGAAGACTCCAGGTGGATGCAGGGTGGTGCGGCGAGGGGAGGGGAATTACGACTTAATCCCCTCCGTCCCCTTTTCAGGGTTTGACGGCGAGGGTGACCTGGCCCAGTTCGGTGGCGCCCTGCGCCTTGCCGTTCTGTGCGGCGGTGGCCGGCCAGGTGAAGGGGATCTTCAGCAGCTCGCGGCCGCCGACTTCGCGCACCGCTTCCACCACCAGGGTGTAGTTGCCCGGGGCCAGCTGCTTCAGCGCCGGCTGCTTGTCGTTGAACGACAGCGCGTGCTTGCCGGCCGGGCGGGTCGGGCCGGTCACGCCGTCCACCGGCACCTGCAGGGTGCGGCCGCTCTTGCGCCACCACTGGCGCAGGTCGGGCAGCCACTTGGTGCCATGGCCTTCGCTGTTGCTGGTCTGCTGGTACCAGACCGACAGGTTGGCGGCGACCTTCTGGTCGGCGCCTTCCAGCCACACCGCCACATACGGGCGGTGGTACTCGGCCACGTTGAGCTTGGGCACTTCGACGTTGATGTCGAGGGTGGTGGCATAGGCCGGCGAGGTGGCCAGCAGGCCGCTGAGGGCGATGGTCAGGGTGACGCGCATGGGGCGGCTCCGGAAACGAAGGAAAGTCAGTGGATCAGCAGCAGGGCGATCAGCAGCGGGATCATCAGGCCGAGGCCGACCAGCGGCCAGGTCATGCGCCGCTGCCGCGCATGCAGGTGCAGCAGGAACAGGCCGGTGATGCAGAACACCAGGCAGGCCACGGCGAACAGGTCCAGGAACCAACCCCATGCCGGGCCGGCATTGCGGCCCTTGTGCAGGTCGTTGAGGTAGGACACAGCGCCGCGCGAGGTTGATTCGTACTCCACTGCGCCGGTTTCGCGGTCGATGCTCAGCCAGGCATCGCCGCCGGGGCGCGGCAGCGACAGATAGATTTCTTCGGCCGACCATTCGGCCGCGCGGCCGCCGATGGCGATGCCCAGGTGTTCATCCAGCCATTGCCGGGCCGGGCGCGGAATCGGTGCGTTGCCGTCCGCGCGCGCGCCGAGCTGGCCCAGCAGCGCGGCCGGCAGTTCCAGATGCTGGTTCTGCACCTCGGGCTTGGCCTCGATCTTCGCGGCATGGTTGAGGGTCAAGCCGGTCACCGCGAACAGCAGCATGCCGATCAGGCAGACCGCCGAGCTGATCCAGTGCCACTGGTGCAGCGTACGCAGCCAGAAGCCACGGCTCTGTTGCTGCTGCACGGTGGAAGGGGCAGGACGGCTCACGGCACGGTTCGGGGCTGACGGGGACTGCCCATTACATCATTGATGAGAATAGCTCGCAATTGCGTGTCGTTCTGTATCCCTGGGGGGGAATTGCCGGCCAGCGGCCGGCACTACCGACTGGCTGGAATTGCCGGCGGTTGGCCGGCAATTCTGCGGATCAGTAGATCCACGCCATGCGTGGATGGAGCGGTGCCGACCAAGGTCGGCACCCACCAGGGCAGGGCGCAGAGATCAGAACTTCGCGTTCAGCGAAATCCAGTAGCTGCGGCGCTGGTCCTTGGTCGCGTAGTCGTCCACGCAGCTGAACTCGCTGGGATTGAGCAGCAGGCACGACTGCGAGACGAAGTCCTTGTCGAACAGGTTGTTGACCCGTGCGTTGACCGTCAGCCACGGCGTGGCCTTCCAGCTGCCGCCCAGGTGGAAGATCGTGTAGTCCTCGTAATAGCGCACGTGGCGGGTGCCGGCACTGTCGATCAGGGTGTCGCGATAGCGGTCGTAGCGGCCCTCGCCGATCAGCGACAGGCTGACCGCTTCGTTGATCTGCCAGTTGAGGCTGGCGTTGGCCATGTGCTTTGCCGGCGTGGTGCCTGCGATCGGGCGGCCCTTGTCGGGACCACTGGTCTGTTCGCTCTTGGTCCAGGTGTAGTTGCCGCGCAGCTGCAGGTTGTCGAGCAGGTCGACGTGGCCGGCCAGCTCGGCACCACGGGTTTCGGCCTTGTCGATGTTCACGCTCTGGGTGAACGTGCTGTAGCCCAGCGTTGCCCAGCCCGGACCGATGTCCACGCAGTAACCGCTGCCGGCCGGAGCCACTTCGCAGTTCGGGAAGGTGCCGCCGCTGGCGATCTTGTCTTCGAACTTGTTGAAGAAGCCGGTGACATTGAAGCCCCAGCGCTGGCCTTCGTAGTACGCCGCCAGCTCGTAGTTGGTGCTGGTTTCAGGCTTCAGGTTCGGCGAACCCACCAGCGGCAGCACGCCCTGGCCACCGAAACCGGTGATGCCCGGGAACAGCTGGTCCGGACGCGGCGTCTTGTAGCCGGTGCTGATGCCACCCTTGAAGGTCCAGGCGTCGCTGGCATTCCATACCAGGTAGCCGCGCGGGCTGAGGTGGCTGCCGAACACGTTGTGGTCGTCGTAGCGCAGGCCGAAGGTGGCGGTGAGGGTATCGGTCAGCGACCAGTTGTCCTCGGCGAACAGCGCCCACATGCGGTGCTTCTGCTTGGTGTTGCTGCGGTAGCCGGCGCCATCCATGCCGAATACACCGTCGATCATGTCGGTGTTGTTGTATTGGCCGCCGACGGTCAGCTTGTGCGCGCCGAAGTCGAGGTCGAGCATCGTGTCCAGCACGTAGCCTTCCAGCTCCATGGTGCGCAGCGGACGCGGCAGGAACGCCTGCAGGCGTGCCTGTTCGCTGGCATTGAGTGCACCCAGTGCGTTGTTGCGGCCAGCGGCACAGTTGTTGGCCGCACCGGTGCGGCGGCAGACGTCATTCCACAGCGTCTGCAGGTTGGCGCGTTCGTCCAGCGTCAGCGGCAGCGAGCGGCCGAGATTGCTGCTCTTGCTGTGGGTCAGCGAGGTCTGCCAGGTGCCGAAGCTGTAGCGGCCCTGATGGGTCAGCGACAACTGGTCGCGCTCGTAGCGCTGGTAGGCGGTGTAACCCACGCGCGGCTGCACCACGCGGCGGGTGACCGTGCCGCTGCCGTTCGGGTTTGGAATCACTGCGTTGCCGACGCGCCACAGGCTGGCCAGGCTGTCGAGGGTGCCGGTCTGGCCCTCGCTGTTGTCGTACTTCTGCCGCGACACGTCGTAGTCCAGCCACAGTTCGTGGTCATCGTTGACGTGGAAGTTCAGCCGCACACCGGTGTTCCAGTTGGTGTTGGCCACCGACTTGCCGCCGCCACCGAAGCCGATGCTGCGTTCCCACAGGCTGCCGTCGGGCAGGGTCAGTGCATCCCACTCCGGATTGGAGGCCTTGGCGTCGTAGTAGCTGCCGCGTACTGCCAGGCCGATACGGTCCTTGACCAGCGGGCCGCTGAGGTAGACGTCGGTGGTGCGTGCATCGCCGAACTGATCGTCCTGCTGCACGGTGAAGCCCTGGGTGAGCGCGCCGTGCCAGCTGTCCTGGTTGCGACGGGTGATGATGTTGATCACGCCGCCCATTGCATCCGAGCCGTACAGCGTGGACATCGGGCCGCGCACCACTTCAATGCGCTCGATGGCATCCAGCGGCGGCAGGTAGGCGAACTGGCCACCGCCGAAGTTGTTCGGATACAGCTGGCCGACATTGCTCTGGCGGCGGCCGTCGATCAGCACCAGGGTGTACTCGGAGGGCAGGCCGCGCATCGAGATGGTGGCACGGCCGTTCTTGTCGCTGGCTTCCAGGCCGACGTCGATGCCTTCGACGTCGCGCAGCGCATCGACAAGGTTGGTGTACGGGCGCTTGCTCAGCTCCTCGCGGCTGACCACGCTGATGCTGGCCGGGGCATCGACCACCTTCTGCTCGAAGCCGGAGGCGGTGACCACCACCTTGTCCAGCGTCTGTGGCGCGCCGGAAGCGTCACCGTAGGCGAAGGCAGGGGCGGTCATGGCCGCCAGCACGGCGCTGGTCAGCAGGGTACGGGACAGGGACGAACGGACACGATGGCGCTTGGCCATGGCAGTTACCTCGAGGGATGCAGGGTGGTGCGATGCCAGGCGCAAACGGCGCGGCATGCACGGGGAGGCCCGGTCAGGGGCGGCAGGGATGAAGCAGGCAGCGGCGTGCCGGTGCGACCGCGAAGGCGGTCACGCGGGGCCGTGAATCAGGCGAGCGGCGGCGCCTGGCCGCGTTGCTGGCGGCGCCCGGGCGCATCGGCCCAGGGCGTGTCCGGAGTGGCCAGTGGCCAGTCCAGGCGCACGCCGGGCGTGGCCGGCGTGGCGGGTACCAGTTCGAGTTCAGTGCGCAGCCATTGGCTGGCCAGCAGCATCGGAGGGCGTGCCTTGTCAGCCGATTTCACCGGGGCCGAGGTGGCGCGGCGCAGCTTGGCCGGTGCTTCTTCCTGCAGCGGGGCTTCACCGCCGCGTTCTTCCAGCGGCACCTGCAGGGCCTGCACCGGAGCGCTGGCGTGGGCCTGCGGCAACAGCGGCAGGGTGCCGAGCAGCAACACCAGCATCGCCACCCACGCCAACAGGCTGGCCAGCGCAGGACGCTGGCCGCGCATGGCGGTGCCCATCTTGCGATGGATGAGTGGGCGAGGGCGAAGCGGGCGCAGCAAGCAGGGGTCCCCAAGGGTCTGCCGGCAGCGGCCGGCATCAACGGGGCGTGATTGTAATGAGAGCTGTTAGCTGTTGCAAATGAGAATGATTGCCAAAATGTCGCAGGCCGGCCGGATCCGGCTCAGACCTCGCTCCAGCGTCGCAGCAGGTTGTGGTACACGCCGGTCAGCTGCAGCACCGCCTCGGCATCGCCGCCGGTCTGCCGCAGGCGCTCGATCGAGCCGTCCATTTCCCACAGCAGGCGGCGCTGCACATCGTCGCGGACCATGCTCTGCACCCAGAAGAACGAGGCCACGCGCGCGCCGGCCGTGACCGGGCGCACCTGATGCAGGCTGCTGGACGGATACACGATCAGGTCGCCGGCCGGCAGCTTCACTTCGTGCTCGCCGTAGGTATCGCTGATGATCAGCTCGCCGCCTTCGTACTCGTCCGGCGCGGACAGGAACAGCGTGCAGGAGATGTCCGAGCGCAGCTGTTCGCCGTTGGCCAGGTTCATCACCGCGCCATCGACGTGGAAGCCATAGGTGCCGCCACCGCTGTAGCGGTTGAAGCGCGGCGGCAGGTACTTCAGTGGCAGCGCGGCGCTGAAGAACAGCGGGTGCCGGGCCAGAGCGACGAGGATGATCTCGCCCAGTTCGCGGCGCAGCGGCGAGGCCTCGGGCAGCTGCTGGTTGTGCTTGGCCTGCGCGCCGAGGTGGCCGACGGTCTCGCGGCCATCCGTCCAGTCGGCGGCATCGAGGCGGCGGCGGAATTCGGCTACCTGCTCGGCGCTGAGGATATCGGGGATGTGCAGCAGCATGCGGAACTCCTCAGGAGGACGTCGGTGCGACCAGGGCGCGCACCTGGGGGTGCGGGGAAGCGGCCAGCTCCGGCACGATATGCGCCATGAAGGCCGGGCTGCCGTGGGCCAGCGCCCGTCGCAGCCAGTGCACGGCCTGTTCGACCTGGCCGGCCTGCAGCAGGATCGAGGCGTAGTTGGCCTGGCCGCGGAAATCACCGGCCTCGGCCGCGCGCTCGTACCAGGCCAGCGCTGCCTGTGGATCGGGCGCGGTATCCAGCCCGTCTTCGAGGTGACGGGCCAGCAGGTTCATCGATTTGGCATGACCCAGGTGTGCGGCGCGGGTGTACAGGGCCAGTGCCTGCGCGCGGTCCTGCGTCACGCCGCGGCCGGTGGCCAGCAGGTTGGCCAGGTTGTACAGGCCCCAGTCCAGGCCGGTGTCGGCCGCGCGCCGGTACCACACCGCGGCCAGCGTGGAATCGGGCGTGGTGCCCTGGCCCAGTTCGTGGCAGCGGCCAAGCATGTTCATCGCCATCGGCACGCCGTTGTTGGCGGCCGTTTCGTACCAGAGCAGTGCCGCAGAGGCGTCCTGTGCGGTGCCTTTGCCTTCCATGTGCATCTGCGCGAGCAGCAGCTGAGCATCGATCTGGCCGGCCTGCGCGGCATCGCGTACGCGCATGAACGCCGCCTGCGGATCGTGCTGCAGCAGGTCTGCCAGTGCGTCGGAATCAAATGGGGTGCTGGAAGCCATGGGGTGAGTATCGCCGGAAACAAAAACGGCGGCAGGAGAGCCTGCCGCCGTGGTGGAGCGGAGTTACATCAGAACTTCACGTTCAGCGCCAGGGTGGCCGAGCGACCCGGGGCGATGCTCGCGTAGTGCGAGGCATAGGCCTTGGTGAAGTAGGTCTTGTCGGTCAGGTTCTGCACGTTGAGCTGCAGGCTGATGTTGTCCTGGATCGCGTAGCTGGCCATCGCGTCGAAGCGGGTGTAGCTGGCGATCCACTTGGTGTTGGCGACGTCACCGTACTGCTTGTCCGAGTAGAACGCGCCGGCGCCGATGGTCAGGCCGATCGGGAAGCGGTAGGTGGTCCACAGGTTGGCGCTGTGCTTGGCGGTATTCGGGAACTCGTTGCCGTTGTTCGGCGACGGCACGTAGACGTTGGACGGGCAGGTCCGGCCCGACACGGCGCAGACGAAGCCGTTGTCCTTCAGTTCCGAGTCCAGGTAGGTGTAGCCGCCGTACAGGCTCCAGGCGTCGGTCAGCTGCCCGGTGAAGCCCAGTTCGAAGCCGTTGATTTCCTTCTTGCCTGCGTTCTGGCTGGTGCCGTTGTCGATCGTCACACGTGCGTTGTTCATCACGGTATGGAAGATCGCCGCGGTCAGGTTCAGGCGGTTGTCGAGCAGGTCCCACTTGGTGCCCAGTTCGAGGTTCTTGGTGTCCTGCGGCTTGAGGTCGGCCACAGCCGCGCTCAGACCGTCGGAGCCGTCACCTCCGTCCATGCCCGGCGGGGTCGAAGAGGTGCCCCAGGACAGGTAGATGCTGCCGTTGGCCGCCGGCTTGAACACCACGCCAGCCTGGTAGTTCAGGAAGTCGTTGTCATTGCGCACGCGGGTCGGCGCCGCACCGGCCACCGGCGTGGTCAGGGTGGTGCGGAAGTCGTCGTAGCGCAGGCCGAGATTGAAGCTCCACTGTGCGTTGAGTTCGATGGTGTCGAACAGGTACGCCGAGGTGGTCTTGGTGCGCTGTTCGACGTCCAGCGCCTTGTCGCTGCGATACACCGCGTGGGTCGCCGCCCACGGATCGTTCGGGTTCGGATTGGCGAAGCTGGTGCAGTTGTAGCCGGTGGCCGCGCCGGTGGTCGGGCACTTGCTGTTGCCGGTCAGCGGGTTACTGGTGCCCGGGGTCATCAGGTAGCTGCCGCGGGTCATCTTCTCGTCGCTGTACTCCACACCGGCGCTGTAGCTGTGCTTGAGCGCGCCGGTCTGGAACGCGCCGGTCAGGCCCAGCTGGTCGGCGAAGCTCTTGACGTCGACGGCGCGGCTGTTGGTACGGCGCCACAAGGTGCCGTAGTTGTTCGGGTTGCCCTGGCTGTCGTCCGGCTGGGTCCACAGGTAGTCGTTGCTGGTGTTGCCCAGGCGCGCAATGTTGCGCAGCTTGTGGCCACCGAAGTCGTAGCTGGCGTCCAGGGTGCTGATGTCGGCGCGGGTGCGCTGGAAGTCACGGTCGACCAGGCCGTAGTAGTTGTTGCGGTCCGGCACCATCGGGCGGCCATCGACCCACTTCGAGGCCGGCGCACCGTTCGGATTACCGTACGGGAAACCACCTGCATCCGGCAGGTCGTCGCTCTGCATGTGGTAGTGGCTGGCAATCAGCTGCGCCGGGCCGTTCAGGCCGAACGCGATCGACGGTGCGATGCCCCAGCGGCTGACATTGGCGGCGTCACGGCCGGCGATGTCCGACTCGTGCTTCATCAGGTTCAGGCGGGCGGCGATGCCATCGCCCAGCACGTAGTTGGCGTCCACGGTGCCGCGTGCGTAGCTGTCGGTACCGATGCCCATGCTGGCGCTGGTTTCGTTCTTCAGCTTCGGCGTCTTGCTCACCAGGTTCAGGCTGCCACCACCGGAGTCACGGCCGCCGTAGGCCGAGCTCGGGCCCTTGACCACTTCCACCTGCTCCAGGTCGAAGATTTCGCGGGTCTGCGAACCGACGTCGCGCAGGCCATCGACAAACATGTTGCTCTGCGAATCGAAGCCGCGGATGAAGGGACGGTCGCCGGTCGGGTTGCCGCCTTCGCCGGCACCGAAGGTGATGCCCGGCACCATGCGCAGTGCATCCTGCAGGTTGGTCGCACCGGTTTCGGCAATCAGCTTCTCCGACACGATCGACACCGACTTCGGAGTGTTCAGCAGTTCCGCGGTGAACTTCGGCGAGGACGGATTGAACCAGCTGCCGCGCACCTGCACCTTGTCCAGGTCGGTGGCCTTGCGGGATGCAGCGTCAGCGCTGTCGGCAGCCTGTGCGGCCAGCGGTGCGAAGCCGGCGGCGAGGGTGGCGGAGGCGAGCAGGGAAACGCGCGGGGCGTACTTGCGGGTCTTGATATGGGTCATGGTCTGGATGGCGGTGGCTTGGATCAGGAAAGGGCGAGGGCCGAAGCGCAGACAGCGCGACGACACGTAGAAGGCGGTTTCTGTAGAGCCGAGCCGACGCTTGGCTGCGCGGTGAACGGCTTCAGGCGCACGGCAACGGCCGCAAGGCGCCTCAGCTGGCGTGCGGTGCGGGAGGTGCGTGGCCGGGATTCAGGCGCAGCGAAGGGTCGTGCAACTGCCAGCGCAAGGCGTCGGAGCGCCACAACGGGATATGGGCGACCAGAGCCGCACGGGGCGGGGCCAGGCCGGTGCAGGGCGCGCCGCCCTCGCCATCAAGCGGGGGTTCGGGTGCAGGCGCCGCATGTTGAGGACATTCGTCCGCCGGCGGGGCCGGCAGCGGCATGGCCTGCAGCAGGTTGTCCGCGTGTGCCTGCCAGCCGTGGGCGGCAGGTTCGTTGCCGCGCCCTTCGTGCAATGCCGACCACCCCAGCAGCAGCGTCAGCAGCGCGGCCACGAGCAGCGGCCACCCTTGACGGGCGAGCTGGCGCAGCGTGGCGGTGGGCGCGGGCGAAGCCATGGCGCGAGGGCGGAGTCGTTACGAAGATGTTACGTAGAATAACATCAACGATAATGATTCGCATATGCGCGCTCGGACGGGCGATCGGGATGCCCCCGAAAGGCCCTGGAAGGTCGCTCAGGGCGTTCCAGTAGATCCACCTCATGGGTGGATGCTCTCCGGCAGGCGCGTGCATGCGCGGGTCCTTGCCGGGCGGCGGCGCCTCAATCGCGGTCGTCGCGGGTCCAGATCGCGTCGTGCTCGCGCTTTACCGGGAACTTCGGCACCGGGCTGTAGGCCGGGGCACACAGGGCACGGCCATCGCGCACGTCGAAGCGCGCGCCGTGCAGTACGCACTCCACGCTGCCTTCGGCGGTGTTGAATTCGCCAGAGGACAGCTCGAACTCCTCATGCGTGCACTGGTCTTCCAGCGCGTACAGCTCGCCGTCGAGGTTGAACACCACGATCGGCGTGCCGGTCACCTCGTCGAACACACTCTTCATTTCACCCGGCAGCAGTTCGGCACCGGCACAGACGAAGGTCCAGGCCTCGCTCACGCAGAGGCTCCGGCCAGCGGCTTTTCCAGGATCTCGAAGCGCAGGTCGTCGCGCTTGGGGATGCCGAAGCGTTCGTCGCCATACGGAAACGGCTTCTTGATGCCGGTGCGCTGGTAACCGCGGCGTTCATAGAAGGCGATCAGCTCGTCGCGCACATCGATCACCGTCATCTGCATCACCGGCACGCCCCATTCGCGCGCGGCATGCGCTTCGGCAGCCTCCATCATCTGCTTGCCGACACCGCCGCCCTGCTGGGCCGGGTCGACCGAGAACATGCCGAAGTAGCCCTTGCCCTCAACATCGGCAACGTGGGCGCAGGCCACCAGTTGGCCCTCGCGCTCGGCCAGCAGGATGGTGGAGCGCGGGCGGTCGAGGTCGGCCTGGATGCCGTCGGCGTCGATGCGGGCGCCATCCAGCAGGTCGGCTTCGGTGGTCCAGCCGACGCGGCTGGCGTCACCACGGTAGGCCGAGGTGACCAGGGTGATCAGGGCGGGGATGTCGGCCGACGTGGCGGCCCGGTAGGTCAGGGTGCTCATGGACACATTCTATGTGGGGTGGGGGCGTGCGCAAATGGGAAGGTGGGGTCAGATCCCTTTCGCAGCGTGATAGGGATCTGGCCCCGGCGTCTACTGACCCAACGGCAGGCCATGGACCGACTGGCACGGGCGCGGAATCGGCAGATGCTCGGGGTCAGATCCCTTTGCGCAGCGAAGGGCTCTGACCCCCTGTTTCCAGGAGGAACCCATGCCGAGGCCACGACGGGTCGATGCGCCCGGATACCCGCAACATGTCGTCCAGCGCGGCAACAATCGCCAGCCTGTGTTCTTCTCGGATGGCGACCGCGTCGCCTACCTGCGGCTGCTGTGTCATCACGCGGACCAGCAGCACTGCCGGATTCACGCCTATGTGCTGATGGGCAACCACGTGCACCTGCTGGTGACCCCTGATGCACCGGGCGGGATGTCGCGGATGATGCAGGCGGTGAACCGCGCCTACGTTCGCCGTGTGAACGAACGGCAGCAGCGCACGGGAACCCTGTGGGAGGGCCGCTTCCATTCCACGCTGGTTGATACCGAACGCTACCTGCTTGCCTGCCAGCGCTACGTCGAACTCAACCCGGTGCGGGCGGGGATGGTGGTGCGTCCTGGGGACTATCGCTGGTCAAGCTATCGCGCCAACGCACAGGGACGGGCAAATGCACTGCTCGTACCGCATTCGGCATTCGAGCTCATTGCTGCTGATGTGGATGAGCGGCGCAGACGCTATGCGGAGTTCATCGCGCAAGGTATTCCTGCTGGGGATCTGGTGGCGATACGTGGCGCGCTGCAGTCGCAGCGGCGGCTGTCGGGGCCGTTGATGGGGTCAGAGCCCTTTCGCGATGCGAAAGGGATCTGACCCCGGTGTGCCATGGCCTGCGGAGCTCTGCGTGTCTTCGATCCTGCCATTGGCGCCGCCATGAAAAACGCCGCGGTTTCCCGCGGCGTTCTCGGCTTCCGGCTGGCCAGGGAATCTCACCCCAGCAGCTTGCGCACCTTGGTCAACGCGGTCATGAAGCGCTCGATCTCGGCGTGCGTGTTGTAGAACGCCAACGAGGCACGGCAGGTGGCGGCGACGCCGAAGTACTGCAGCAGCGGGTGTGCGCAGTGCTGGCCCGAGCGCACGGCCACGCCTTCCAGGTCGAGCAGGGTCGCAAGGTCGTGCGCATGCGCGCCGTCGATCAGGAACGAGACCACGGCGGCTTTTTCCGGCGCTTCGCCGATGATGCGCAGGCCGTCGACACGGCGCAGCTCTTCGGTGAAATGCGCCAGCAGTTCGGCTTCGCGTGCTTCCACGTTCTCCTGGCCGAGCTGCTGCAGGTAGTCGGCGGCTACGCCCAGGCCGATGAATCCGGCGATGTTCGGGGTGCCGGCTTCGAACTTGTGCGGGGCATCGTTGAACACGGTGCCGTCGAAGCTGACTTCCTTGATCATCTCACCGCCGCCGAGGAACGGCGGCATCGCGTCCAGGTGCTCGCGACGGGCCCACAGTGCGCCGGTACCGGTCGGCCCGCACATCTTGTGGCCGGTGATGGCGTAGAAGTCGCAGCCGATCGCAGCGACGTCGACCTTGCGGTGCGGCACCGCCTGCGAGCCGTCGACCACGGTGATGATGCCGCGCTTGCGCGCTTCACGGCAGATCTCGCGCACCGGATTGACCGTGCCCAGCACGTTGGACACGTGGGTGACGGCGAGCAGCTTGACCTCGGGGGTCATCGCCGCGCGCAACGCGTCCAGGTCCAGCGCACCATCGGGGGTGATCTCGGCCACGCGGATGGTGGCGCCGGTACGCTGCGCGACCAGCTGCCACGGCACGATGTTGGCGTGGTGCTCCATGCGCGTGATCAGGATCACGTCGCCGGCCTTCAGCCGTGGCAGGGCCCACGAGTACGCCACCAGGTTGATGGCGAAGGTGGTGCCGCTGCACAGCACCAGGTCGCTGGGGCGCACGTTGAGGAAGCGCGCCAGTTTGTTTCGCGCGCCTTCATAGGCGTCGGTGGCTTCGCTGCCCAGCGCATGTACGGCACGGCTGACGTTGGCGTTGTAGCGGCGGTAGAACTCGTCCACCGCGCCGATCACCTGCACCGGCTTCTGGCCGGTGTTGGCATTGTCGAAATAGACCAGCGGCTTGCCGTGCACTTCGCGCATCAGCAGCGGGAAGTCGAGGCGGACGCGGTCCCAGTCGGGGCTGCCGGTGCGTTCTTCGATCGGTCGCGGCGAGGACAGGTTCATGCCACACCTGCCTCGGCCAGGGCCTTGTCCAGGCGACGCGCCAGCTGCGAGCGCAGCGCGTCGGGCAGCACCTTCAGCGGCTCGTGGCAGAACGCGGCACTCAGTAGTGCCTGCGCCTGCGCCTGCGGCAGGCCGCGCGTGCGCAGGTAGAACAGCGCATTGGCATCGAGCTGGCCGACGGTCGCGCCGTGCGCGGCCTTCACCTCATCGGCGTCGATCACCAGCGTCGGCTGGGTGTCGATCTCGGCGTCGGGCGACAGCAGCAGGTTCTTGTTGGACAGGTTGGCATCGGTGCCGTCGGCGCCTTCGCGGATCTGGATGCCGCCATGGAACACCACGCGGCTGCGGTTGGCCGCAACGCCGCGCCACAGCAGCTCGCAGTTGGTATCGCGCGCGATGTGGTCGATGCCCAGGCGGGTCTCGACGTGGCGGCGGCCATTGCCGAGCAGCACGCCATTGGCGGTCAGGTGGGCGTTGTCGCCTTCCAGACGCACGTTCAGTTCATGGCGGCTGAGCGCGGCACCCAGCTCCAGGTCGACGCGGTGGTACTGCGCGTCGCGGGCCAGCACCGCATCGGTGCGCAGGAAGCTGGTCTGGCGCGCGCTGCCGGCCTGGATGCGGGCATGCTGGAGCACCGCGTCACGGGCGACGTGGGCATGCAGCACGGTGTTGTCCAGATGGGCGGCATCGCCGACGCTGAAGCGGTGCTCGACCACGCCCAGCTGTGCGCCGGCACGCAGTTCGATCAGGTGGCGGTGATGCCAGGCCAGGTCGGTGTCGCCGGCCACGCTGGCGAACACCAGCTGCAGGGGGGCTTCGACCTGTACGCCTTCGTCCACGCGCAGGACCACGCCTTCATCGGCCAGGGCGGCGTTGAGTCGGGCGAAGATTTCTTCGCTGCGCTCGTAACGGCGGCCAAGGAAACGCACGGCATCCTCACCGTCCGCCAGCGCGGCCGACAGCGGCTGCAGCTGCACGCCGGCCGGCAACGCCTGCACGTCGCTCAGCGCGGCATCCAGGCGACCGTTGACGAACACCAGGCGCGGCGCCGGAATGTCTTCCAGCAGCGCGATGTCCAGGGCCGGGCCCTGCAGCGGTGCCGCGGCGAACGTACGGCGCTCCAGCTGGCGCAGCGAGGTGTACTTCCAGGCTTCGTTGCGGGCGGCCGGCAGGCCATCGCGCAGGGCCGCATCCAGCACTTCGCGGCGCGCATCGCTGCCGCAGAAGGCCTGGGCCATCGAGTCGAGCAGGGCGCTCATCAGACCGCCGCCTCGCGCACCACGCGATCCTTCAGGAAGTCATAGCCGTGCGCTTCCAGCTCCAGCGCCAGTTCCGGGCCACCGCTCTTGACGATGCGGCCGTCGGCCAGCACGTGCACCACGTCCGGCTTGATGTAGTCCAGCAGGCGCTGGTAGTGGGTGATGACCAGGAACGAGCGGTCGGCGCTGCGCAGTGCGTTGACGCCGTCGGCCACGCTCTTCAGTGCGTCGATGTCCAGGCCCGAATCGGTCTCGTCCAGGATGGCCAGCTTCGGCTCCAGCACGGCCAGCTGGAAGATCTCGTTGCGCTTCTTTTCGCCACCGGAGAAGCCTTCGTTGACGCCACGGTGCAGCAGTTCGTCCTTCAGGTGCAGCACGGCCAGCTTCTGCCGCACCAGCTTGAGGAACTGCATGGAATCGAGCTCTTCCTCGCCGCGTGCCTTGCGCTGGGCATTGAGCGCGGCGCGCAGGAAGTAGGTGTTGTTCACGCCGGGGATTTCCACCGGGTACTGGAACGCCAGGAACAGGCCGGCGGCGGCGCGCGCTTCCGGGTCCTGGTCCAGCAGGTCGGTGCCTTCGAACTGCACGCTGCCTTCGGTCACGTCATAGCCGTCGCGGCCTGCCAGGACATTGCCCAGGGTGGACTTGCCGGCGCCGTTGGGGCCCATGATGGCGTGCACCTGGCCGGGCTTCACTTCCAGCGACAGGCCCTTGAGGATTTCCTTGTCGCCGATGCGGGCGTGGAGGTTTTCGATCTTCAGCATGATGGGGATTTCCGTGGTGCGGGCCGTGGCCCGCCGGTAAAGAGAATGCGTTGTGCGAGGGGCGGCGGGCGGTCAGCCCACCGAGCCTTCCAGCGAGACTTCCAGCAGCTTCTTGGCTTCCACCGCGAACTCCATCGGCAGTTCGCGGAACACCTGCTTGCAGAAGCCGTCGACGATCATCGACACCGCGTCTTCCTGGCTGATGCCACGAGCGCGGCAGTAGAACAGCTGGTCGTCGGAGATCTTGGAGGTGGTGGCCTCGTGCTCGACCGTGGCGCCCGGGTTCTTCACCTCGATGTAGGGGAAGGTGTGCGCACCGCACTGCTTGCCGATCAGCAGCGAATCACACTGGGTGTAGTTGCGCGCGCCATCGGCGTTGCGGTCGACCCGGACCAGGCCGCGGTAGGTGTTCTGGCCACGGCCAGCGCTGATGCCCTTGCTGATGATCTTGCTCTTGGTGCGCTTGCCGACGTGGATCATCTTGGTGCCGGTGTCGGCCTGCTGGCGGTGATGGGTCAGTGCCACCGAGTGGAACTCACCGACCGAGTCATCGCCCAGCAGCACGCAGGACGGGTACTTCCAGGTGATCGCCGAACCGGTCTCGACCTGGGTCCAGGTGACCTTGCTGCGCGCGCCACGGCATTCGGCACGCTTGGTGACGAAGTTGTAGATGCCGCCGACGCCGTTCTCGTCGCCCGGGTACCAGTTCTGCACCGTGGAGTACTTGATTTCCGCATCTTCCAGCGCGACCAGCTCGACCACGGCGGCGTGCAGCTGGTTCTCATCGCGCATCGGCGCGGTGCAGCCTTCCAGGTAGGACACGTAGGCCTTGTCCTCGCAGATGATCAGCGTGCGCTCGAACTGGCCGGTGTGGCCGGCGTTGATGCGGAAATAGGTGCTCAGCTCCATCGGGCAACGCACGCCCTTGGGGATGAACACGAAGCTGCCATCGGAGAACACCGCCGAATTGAGCGCGGCGAAATAGTTGTCGCCGACCGGCACCACGGTGCCGAGGTACTGCTTGACCAGCTCCGGATGCTCCTTGATCGCCTCGGACATCGAGCAGAACACGATGCCCTTCTCGGCCAGTTCCTTGCGGAAGGTGGTACCGACGGACACCGAGTCGAACACCGCGTCGACCGCCACGCCGGCCAGCTTGGCGCGCTCGTGCAGCGGCACGCCCAGCTTGTCGTAGGTATCCAGCAGTTCCTTCGGCACGTCGTCCAGCGAGGCGTACTTCGGGCCCTTCGGCGCGGAGTAGTAGCTGAGCGCCTGCAGATCGATCGGCGCGATCTGCAGCTTGGCCCAGTTCGGCATCGGCATGGTCAGGAAGTGGCGGTAGGCGTCCAGGCGCCACTGCGTCATCCATTCCGGCTCTTCCTTCTTGGCCGACAGGGCACGGATGGTGTCCTCGTCGAGGCCTGCGGGAAGGGAATCCGATTCGATGTCCGTGATGAAGCCGGCCGAATACTTGCGGCCGAGCTGCTCGTGGATCTCGCGGTTGGGGGTGTCGTCGCTGGCGACGTTTTCGATGGTTTCGGTGGCCATGGGGGGCTGCCTACGGATCAGGAGACGACGTCGACAGCGATGGTGCGGCGCTGTTCGTCATCGGCAAGGGGGAGAGGGGGTAGGATCTGGGCGAGGGTGACGTCGCGCAGGGCCTCGGAGACCACGTCGTTGATCAGCCGCCAGCTGCTGCGCGCACCGCACTTGGGCGCCATGCCGCACTGGTGGTGGTCGTGGCTGCATTCGGTCAGGGCCAGCGGCCCTTCCATCGCTTCGACCACTTCGAACAGCGAGATCTCGATGGCCGCGCGGGTCAGGCGGTAGCCGCCACGGACGCCACGCAGGCCCTCGACCAGGCCGGCCTGGGCCAGCGGCTTGAGCACCTTGCTGACGGTCGGCGGTTCCAGACCAGTGAATTCGGCCAGTTCGGTGGCACTGAGCACCTCGCCCGGGCGGGCGGCGAGTACGGTCAGTACCACGGTGGCGTAATCGGTGAGTTTGGTGACGCGCAACATGGGGATGCGAGTGGTTCTTAAAGCGGACTGAAATTGTACGCTTTTATTCGCCGCCATCCAAGCCGGGCATTCAGCCGGCGCTGGGGGCCGGGCCGGGAGCACTCACCGGGGCCGATGCCAGGGCGCCAATGCTGAGCCAACGGGATGATTTTCGCAATCACCCGGAATGGGCGAGAATCAACGTTCCTTTCGTTGCAGACCTCCCTTGCCGATGCCCAAGAAGATCCAAGCCCGCAAGTCCGCCATCCACGGCAACGGTGTGTTTTCCGTGGCCCCGATCAAGCAGGGCGAGCGCGTGATCCAGTACAAGGGCCTGCTGCGCAGCCACGGCGACGTCGATGCCGATGACAGCGGCGATGTTGAAAGTGGCCATACCTTCCTGTTCACCCTCAACGACGACTGGGTGATCGATGCCAACTACAAGGGCAACGACGCGCGCTGGATCAACCACAGCTGCGACCCGAACTGCGAGGCGGTGATCGAGGAAGACGAAGACGGCGACAGCCGCGGCGACAAGGTCTTCATCGAGGCGCTGCGCGATATCCAGGCCGGCGAAGAGCTGACCTACAACTACGGCATCACCCTGGCCGAGCGCCATACGGCCAAGCTGAAGAAGATCTGGGAGTGCCGCTGCGGCTCGCCCAAGTGCACCGGCACCATGCTGCAGCCCAAGCGCTGATTGCGGTAGCGCCGGGCCATGCCCGGCGATCGCGGTGCGCGGGAGAATCAGAAGCCGCCGGGCATGGCCCGGCGCTACCTTATTTTCCGAGCACGCCTGCCGGCACCAGGTTGCCCAGGTTCTGGTTGAAGGTGACCACCAGCTTGCCGTTCTTCACCTGTGCCGACTGCACCTGCAGCGCACCGAGCACGCCGGCCACGGCCGGGTCCAGCTTGTAGATCGGCTCGCGCTGGGCGTAGTCGCTCAGCCAGGCATTGAGCAGGCCGCGGGTACGCGAGTCGAGGCGACCGCCCTGGTTGGCCGGAGTGAAGTCATCGACGCTGGGCTGCTGCAGGTGGAAGCCCTGGGTCTGTGCGTCGTAGCGCAGGCCGCTGCTGAGCTTCACCGTACCGAGCTTGGCCGGGTTGCCGCCAGCGGTCGCCAGCGCCACATCCATGCCCAGGTTCAGTCGTTCGCCGGCCGGCAGGCTCAGCTGCGGATGGCTCATGGTCAGCGCGATCAGGCCACCCAGCGCATCCTGGGTGCGCGGGAAACTGCCATCGAGGTACTGCTGCACATCGCTGGCGCCGACCGACAGTTCACGGCCGGAAATGGAAGGGGCGGCCTGCGCACCGATCGCCGCGGCGATCAGTACGGTGGAGGCGGCAAGGCGGGTCATCAGGGAACGCAGGCGCATGGCGGTGACCGGTGAATGCGGAATGGATGGAGCAAAGAGTAGCCTTGCCGGCTGAATCGTGCGTGCATGCCGCTGCAACGGTTCAGTCCAGCGTTGGCCGCAGTTGCGCCGACTGGATCTGCCAGGCGCGGCCATCGCTGCTGGGCTGCACCCGGTACCAGCCGCCGAAGCGGAACGTGCCCTGGGTGGTTGCTGCACGGACCTGTACCGGGATCTCCAGCAGCTGTGGTGGCTGGTGACCATCGCGGGCGATCGGCGACCCGGTCGTCAAACGCAGGCTGCGGACGTTCTCCAGCTGGCGCAACGCGGCGTCGTCCGCGCGTCGTGCATCGCTGGGCGGGAAGGTCCAGGCGGCATCGGCGCCTTTGTGGTCACGGTTGAGCAGGGCCATGACATAGCGATTGAGCATCGCGGCCGGGAGCTCGGCTTCGGCCGTGACGGCGGCAAACAGCGGGTCGACCGCGGTGGCTTGCAGTGCGGGCGCTTCGGCCTCTGCACTGGCAGCGGCCGGAGCCGGCGGCTGCGCAGGGGGAGCGGTTGGATCCGGTTGCGCCTCCGGCCGCGAACAGCCGAACAGCACCAGCGGCGCGATCAACAACAGGAACCTGCGCATGCCTGCCTCCTCCCCGAGGCGACGTGAAGGAGGGCAGTGTATCGGCTGCGCCGGTCTCAGCGGGAGGACGGCAGCTGTTCCAGCGCATCCAGCGCCGGCAGTACCTGCGTGGCGATTGCGGCCAGTGCGTGGCCTTCGGTTTCGGCGTGGCGCTGCACGATATCGCGCAGCAGCTGGGTGGCGATCACGACTGTCGCACGCTCATCGCCGCTGAGCCCGGCGGTGCGCGGTGCAGCTTCCAGCAGGCGCATCAGGTCGCGGCTGGCGCGATGCTCCAGTTCGATGGTGCAGCGCCCGGTGCACTGCACCCCGTCCTTTTCGATGGGGGTCACCGAGATCCGGTAGCGGGTGGAGGGGCTGGCCATGAGGGTGTGCTCGCCGTAGCTGTGGAGGATGTGCCCACGATAGGCAAGGCCACGGTCGGCAGCGATGGCCGGCGCTGCACGCAGTGTTCCACCCGGTACGTTCCGTGCGTGCAGATCGCGCGCTCATCCAACGGCGGCGGGCCTGTGCGGGCAATCCGCTGGCTGCGGCAACGCTGTGTTGCGGCCTGCGGTTCGGACAAAAAAAACGGGACGGCCTGAGCCGTCCCGTCGGAATCCGCTTCGGGGCGCGCGCTTACAGCGCAGCGTCCTTCAGCTTCTTCAGCGGACGCACCTTCAGCTTGGTGGTGGCCGGCTTGGCGGCGAACCACTGTTCTTCCTTGGTGAACGGGTTGATGCCCTTGCGCTTCGGCTTGGCCGGCACATTGACGGTGCTGATCTTCAGCAGGCCCGGCAGGGTGAACGAGCCAGCGCCCTTCTTGTGCACCGAGGAGGCGACAGCGCTTTCCAGCGAGGCCAGCACAGCGCGGACGTCCTTGGCGATGACGCCGGAGGCTTCAGCGATGTGTGCAACCAGGCCGGACTTGGTCAGCACTTCCTTGATCGGCTTCGGAGCGGCCGGCTTGGCGGCTGCCTTCGTCGCGACTTTCTTCACTGCCTTCTTCGGGGCAGCCTTCTTAGCGGTCTTTGCCATGGTTTCCTGTTCCGTGAACGGTTGGTTGTTTGGTCGGCGCCGAACCCCGTCGGCAAGCGCAATGTAGGGCAACTCTCGGGCGCCGCCAATAGCCTGGAGTGCGGAAAGTGCATGTTTTTTCATATCCAGGCCGATTCAGTACATGGCCGGTGGTGGGGGCTGGGGGTGCCGCGGTGCGGCCGGCAATGCTCGTCCCGGTAGCACAGGGATGCGCGAAATCACTGAAAACAAGGGAAAAATACGCGTTCTGCTGGCGAGGAAGTGTCCACGTGCCTGCGGCCAGGGTGACGTCTGGCGTGCGGCGGAGCGACGCAGGGCTAACGCATGGCGTGCGAGGGTAAACGTTCATCACCGCCACGCAGGAGCAGCACATGGGAATCTCGCGACACGCCACCGCGCACTGGGAAGGCGATCTGAAGTCCGGCAAGGGACAGTTGAGCACGCCGCAGAGTGGCCTGCTGGACAAGACCCGCTATGGCTTCAACAGCCGTTTCGGCGACGAAAAAGGCACCAACCCGGAAGAGCTGATCGCTGCCGCGCACGC
Source organism: Stenotrophomonas sp. 1L-E-5-B-C3 (assembly GCF_057292075.1). NCBI lineage: Bacteria > Pseudomonadati > Pseudomonadota > Gammaproteobacteria > Lysobacterales > Lysobacteraceae > Stenotrophomonas > Stenotrophomonas sp. 1L-E-5-B-C3. The sequence continues at coordinate 15,560 of NZ_JBXAWS010000025.1, read as the reverse complement.
CGGCTGTTTCACCATGGCGCTGTCGGCCAAGCTCGGCGAAGCCGGCTTCACCCCGACCTCGCTGGATACCGAGGCCAAGGTCGATCTGTCACTGGAAGGTGGCCCGCAGCTGTCGCAGATCCGGCTGAAAGTGAAGGCCGTGGTGCCGGGCATCGATGCGGGGCAGTTCCGTGCCATTGCCGATGACGCCAAGCAGAACTGCCCGGTGTCCAAGGCGCTGAGCGCGGTGCCGATCAGCCTGGAAGCCGAGTTGGGTTGAGGTCGGTAGCGCCGGGCCATGCCCGGCGAGCGCAGCGGAAAGACGCCGGGCATGGCCCGGCGCTACCACGCCGTACGGGATCACCAATCAATGGTGCCGGCAATCACTGTCTGCACCTGGCCACCGGACCAGACTTCACCGTCTTCATCGACGAAAAGGGTCAAGCGCGCATCGTGGCCGACTTCACGGCCCTGGCTGACTTCAAACGGTGCGCCGCCACGGGGCAGGGCGTCGCGCAGGTCCAGCCATGCGGCGAGCACGGCGTTGGCTGCGCCGGAAGCGGCGTCTTCGAAGCGACGGCCGTTGCCGACGAAGGCGCGCACCGCGAGGTCGAACCCCTCGCTGCCATCGCTGAAGGCATAGGCAAACACGCCCATGCTGTCGGTGGATTCGGCCAACTCGGCGACCGCGTCCCAGTCCGGACGGAGGGCACGCAATGCGGCCTCATCGGCCGCCTGCACCACCCACCAGCTGCGCCCGCCCTGCATGCGTGCCGGCGGCAGCGTGCCCAGCGGCCAGCCCTTCAGGGCCGGCTGCAGGCGTGGATCGGTGGCCTCGGCGGTCTCGGCCAGCTGCGCGCGCGGGGTGCGGATGGCGATGCGCTGCTGCGCAGCCTCGCCACTGACGCGTAGCGGCAGCACGCCGGCAATGCCGTCCTGCACCAGCATGCCGTCGACCGGCGCGGCCAGTCCGGCCTGCAGTACCGCATGCGCGGTGCCGACGCTGGGGTGGCCGGCGAACGGCACTTCCTTCTGCGGGCTGAACATGCGCAGCCGATAGCTGGCGCCGGCCGCCTCCGGCGGGAACACGAAGGTGGTTTCCGGCAGGCGCGTCCAGCGCGCGATGGCCTGCATGCTGGCGTCGTCCAGGCCTTCGGCATCGAGTACCACGGCCAGCGGATTGCCCGCGCCGGGGCGCGGCGAGAACACATCCAGCTGCAGGAAACGGCGGCTAGTCATCGGGGCGAAACTCCAGGAATGAAGGGGGATACGGTAGCGCGGGGCCATGCCCCGCGAGCGCGCAGCGCGGCAAGGCCGACTGGCCTGGCCCGGCGCTACCAGCGGATGTTGCCGTCGATGACTGGCTGCACCTGGCCGCCGATCCACACCGTGCCCTCTGCATCGACTTCTACCTGCACTCGGCCATCGCGGCCGACTTCGCGGCCCTGGCTGGCCACATAAGTGCCGACGCGGCCGGGCAGGGCACTGCGTTGCCGCAGCCAGGCGCCGATCAGGGCGTTGGCGCTGCCGGTCACCGGATCCTCCGGCACGCTGGCCGCATCGGCGGGGCAGAACGCGCGCACCACGCGGGAATGGTCGGTGCCGGCTTCATCAGCGAACACGGCCACGCCGGTTGCGTCGGTGGCCAGGCTCCAGTCACGCAGGGCGGCCATGTCCGGCACCAGGTTGCGTACGGTGGTGGCATCGCGCAGCGGCAGCAGCCACCAGCGCGCGCCGTTGTCCCAAAGTTCCGGCGCATGCCCGTTGGCGGCGAGGGCCAGCAGCGCTTCGGGTACCCCGTTGGCTGTCGTCGCCCGTTGCCGCGCCGGCGGGCTGGCCAGCTGGACCTGCAGCGCCTCAGCCGGGCCGCTCACCCGTACCGGCAGCAACCCTGCGGCGCACTGCTGTACCAGCGCACCCTCGCGCGGCTGGGCCAGGCCGCAGGTCACCGCCGTCCAGGCCGCGCCAACACTGGGGTGGCCGGCGAAGGCCAGTTCACGGGTCGGGGTGAAGATGCGGATGTGATAGTCGGCACCGGGCGCGCTGGGGCGCAGGAAGAACACCGTCTCGGACAGGTTCAGCCAGGCCGCCAGGGCCTGCATCTGCTCGCCGGAGAGATCGTCGGCGTCCAGCACGGCACCCAGTGGGTTGCCGGTACCGGGGCGGGGGGCGAAGACATCGAGCTGCAGGTAACGGAGGACGGCCATCTACGGGGATATTGCGCTTAGAATCAAAGGTTCCGCCCCCAAGGGCGGCTTCCCCACATTCTACATAGCCAATCCATGTCAGCTTCCCCCCTTGTCGATCGTTGGATCGTACTGAAGTTCGGCGGCACCTCGGTGTCGCGTCGTCACCGCTGGGACACGATCGGGAAGCTGGCGAAAAAACGCGCGGAAGAGACCGGCTCGCGCGTGCTGGTGGTGGTTTCGGCGCTGTCCGGGGTCACCAACGAACTGACCGCGATTGCCGATGGCGCGCCGGACAGCCGTGATCGCGTGGCCGCGCTGGTCGAGCGCCACCAGGGCTTCCTGCAGGAACTGGAGCTGGGCGCCGAGGTGCTGGCCGAACGACTGGCCGTGCTGCAGGGCCTGCTCGATGACCCGCGTGCCGTTGCCCGTCCGCTGGACTGGCAGGCTGAAGTACTGGGCCAGGGCGAACTGCTGTCCTCCAGCCTGGGTGCGGCCTATCTGCGTGCCAGCGGCCTGGATTTCGGCTGGATGGATGCCCGCCAGTGGCTGGATGCACTGCCGCCACAGCCGAACCAGAGCGACTGGTCGCAGCGCCTGTCGGTGAATTGCCAATGGCGTGCCGATGCCGCCTGGGCGCAGCGCTTCCGCGCGCAGCCGACCCGGCTGCTGATCACCCAGGGCTTCATCTCGCGCCACGCCGACGGCGGCACCGCCATCCTCGGCCGTGGTGGTTCGGATACCTCGGCGGCGTACTTCGGTGCGCTGCTCGGCGCCAGCCGCGTGGAGATCTGGACCGACGTGCCGGGCATGTTCAGCGCCAATCCCAAGGACGTTCCGGACGCGCGGCTGCTGACCCGGCTGGACTATTACGAAGCGCAGGAAATCGCCACCACCGGTGCCAAGGTGCTGCACCCGCGTTCGATCAAGCCGTGCCGTGATGCCGGCGTGCCGATGGCCATTCTCGATACCGAGCGCCCGGAACTGCCGGGCACCAGCATCGACGGCAATGCCGCACCAGTGCCGGGGGTGAAGGCGATCAGCCGCCGCAACGGCATCGTGCTGGTGTCGATGGAAGGCATCGGCATGTGGCAGCAGGTCGGCTTCCTGGCCGACGTGTTCAATCTGTTCAAGAAGCATGGCCTGTCGGTGGACCTGATTGGTTCGGCCGAGACCAACGTCACCGTATCGCTGGATCCGTCCGAGAACCTGGTCAACACCGATGTGCTGGCCGCGCTGTCGGCCGATCTGTCGCAGATCTGCAAGGTGAAGGTGATCGTGCCGTGCGCGGCGATCACCCTGGTCGGCCTCGGCATGCGCTCGCTGCTGCACAAGCTGTCGGACGTGTGGGCGACCTTCGGCCGCGAACGCGTGCACATGATCTCGCAGTCGTCCAACGACCTGAACCTGACCTTCGTCATCGACGAAGCCGATGCCGATGGCCTGCTGCCGATCCTGCACGCCGAGCTGATCGACAGTGGCGCGATGCCGGTGGAAGAGACCGAAGTGTTCGGCCCGCGCTGGCGTGAGATTGCCGGTACAGTGCGCCCGCGTGGTACGCCGTGGTGGCGTGGCCAGCGTGCGCACCTGCTGCAGCTGGCCGATGCCGGTACGCCGCGCTACGTCTACCATCTGCCGACCGTACGTGCCCGTGCCCGTGCGCTGGCGGCAATCAAGCCGATCGACCAGCGCTACTACGCGATCAAGGCCAACAGCCATCCGGCCATCCTGCAGCTGCTGGAAGCCGAGGGCTTTGGACTGGAGTGCGTATCGCATGGCGAACTGAAGCACGTGTTCCAGCATCTGCCGGAACTGTCGCCCAAGCGCGTGCTGTTCACCCCCAGCTTCTGCCCGCGCGAGGAATACGAAGCGGCATTCGCGCTGGGCGTGACCGTCACCGTCGACAATGTCGAAGCCCTGCAGCGCTGGCCGGACCTGTTCCGCAACCGTGAACTGTGGCTGCGCGTCGATCTGGGTCGTGGCGAGGGCCACCACGCCAAGGTGCGTACCGGCGGCAAGGATTCCAAGTTCGGCCTGCCGATTGCCCGCGTCGACGAGTTCGTGCGCGCGGCTACCGAACTGGGCACCCGCGTGGTCGGCCTGCATGCGCACCTGGGCAGCGGCGTGGAAACCGCGCAGCACTGGCGCCTGATGTGCGATGAGCTGGCCGGTTTCGCCCGCCGCATCGGCAGCGTGCAGACCATCGACATCGGTGGTGGCCTTCCAATTCCGTACAGCGACGAAGACGAGCCGTTCGACCTGGATGCCTGGGCCGAGGGCCTGGCCGAGGTCAAGGCGCTGCATCCGGCGTTCCGCCTGGCGATCGAACCGGGCCGCTTCCTGGTGGCGGAATCCGGCGTGCTGCTGACCCATGCCACCCAGGTGGTGGAGAAGGATGGCGTACGCCGGGTCGGCCTGGATGCGGGCATGAACACCCTGATGCGCCCGGCGCTGTACGACGCCTGGCATGACATCGAGAACCTCAGCCGCCAGGGCGGCTACGCCGAGGCCGCCTTCGATGTGGTCGGCCCGATCTGCGAATCCAGTGATGTGTTCGGCAAGCGCCGCAAGCTGCCGGTGTCGACCGCGCCGGACGATGTGATGCTGATTGCCGATGCCGGTGCCTACGGCTACGTGATGTCCAACACCTACAACCAGCGGGCGATGCCGCGCGAAGACGTGATCGAGTGATCGCTGCCTTCCGCGCTCTGCACCCGCCCACCGACACCTCCCGCGCCTGCGCGCGGGCAGGTGCCTGACCGGATACACCATGACTGCTTTCGACAAACACCAGGTTTCCCGCTTCCGCTTCGTCCGCTGCGAGTTCGCTGCGGACACCGGTGTGGCCAAGCTGGTCTACGCCTTCGATGATGGCCCGGAGATGGTGGAAACCATCACCGTGCCGGGCGCCCCGTTCGTGCTGGATCAGGCGCGCACCGCCGCCGTGCAGCGCGCGCTGCAGCTGCTGCACCTGATCGCCGGTGTCAGCTACTACAAGGCGGGCGTGCCGGAGACGGTCAGCATCGACAGCTACGCCATCGATGCCGATACCGCTGCCCTGGTGGAGACGGTCTACCTCAATGGCCTGGGCGAATTTGCCTACCGCAACGGCCTGAACCTGCGCGGCCGCTTCCGCCTGCCGGTGCAGGGCGAAGCGGTGCCGGCGCCGGTGCTGGGCCTGCAGCCGCACGCGCTGGTGGCCATCGGCGGCGGCAAGGATTCGCTGGTCAGCATCGAGGCCCTGCGCCGTGCCGGCGTGGACGAGACAGTGACCTGGATCGGTGGCTCGCAGCTGATCCGTGCCTGCGCCGAACGCACCGGCCTGCCGACGCTGAACCTGGGCCGCGCGCTGGCGCCGGAGTTGTTCGAACTCAACCGCCAGGGCGCCTGGAACGGCCATATCCCGGTCACTGCGGTGAACTCGGCGATCATGGTGCTGGCCGCGCTGCTGCAGGGCGTGGACCAGGTGGTGTTTTCCAATGAGCGTTCGGCCAGCTACGGCAGCCAGATTCCGGGCACCGGCGAAGTGAACCACCAGTGGTCCAAGGGCTGGGCGTTCGAGCAGGCGTTCGGCAGCCATGTGCAGAAGCAGGTGGCCGCCGATCTGCAGTACTACTCGCTGCTGCGGCCGATGTCCGAGCTGGCGGTTGCGCGCCAGTTCGCCAAGACCGATTTCTACGACGCGCACTTCTCCAGCTGCAACCGCAACTTCCACATCCTCGGCGAGCGCCCGGTGAACCGCTGGTGCGGCGTCTGCCCGAAGTGCCATTTCGTGTTCCTGGCGCTGGCCCCGTTCATGCCCAAGACGCGCCTGGTGCGCATCTTCGGCCGCAACCTGCTGGATGACATCGAGCAGGCCGGCGGCTTCGATGCGCTGCTGGAGTTCCAGGACCACAAGCCGTTCGAGTGCGTGGGCGAAGGCCGCGAATCGCGTGCAGCGATGGCAACCCTGGCACAGCGCGCCGAGTGGAAGGAAGACGTGCTGGTGAAGCGCTTCTGCAATGAGATCCAGCCGCAGCTGGATGCCACCGAACTGGAACTGGCACCGCTGCTGCAGCTGCAGGGCGAGCACCGTATTCCGGCTGCGCTGTGGGAACGGGTACGTGAAGATTTCGAAGTTTGAAGGAAAGCGCGTTGCGCTGTGGGGCTGGGGCCGTGAGGGCCGTGCCGCGTTTGCGGTGCTGCATTCGCGCCTGCCCACGCTTGGCCTGAGCCTGTTCTGTCCAGCTGCCGAAGTCGAGGCAGCGCGTGCGGAAACACATGGTGCGCTGGACGTCCGTGGTGAGCCGTCGGCCGAGGCGCTGGCTGCCTTCGATGTGGTGATCAAGTCGCCGGGCATCAGCCCTTACCAGCCAATCGCGCTGGCCGCCGCCGCGCAGGGCACCACTTTCATCGGTGGCACTGCGCTGTGGTTTGCCGAGCATGCGGGTGCTGATGGCATCGTGCACGACACCGTGTGCGTGACCGGCACCAAGGGCAAGAGCACCACCACCGCGCTGGTCGCGCACCTGCTGCGAGCGGCCGGCCACCGTACCGGCCTGGTCGGCAACATCGGCCTGCCGCTGCTGGAAGTGCTGGACCCGCAGCCCGCGCCCGAGTACTGGGCGGTGGAACTGTCCAGCTACCAGACCGGCGAAGTGGCGCGCAGTGGTGCCCGCCCGCAGGTGGCGGTGGTGCTGAACCTGTTCCCGGAACACCTGGACTGGCATGGCAGCGAACAGCGTTACATCGAGGACAAGCTGCAGCTGGTGACTGAAGCCGCACCGCGCATCGCCGTGCTCAACGCCGCCGATCCGCATCTGGCCGCGCTGTCGCTACCTGATAGCAAGGTGATCTGGTTCAACCAGCCGCAGGGCTGGCATATGCGCGGTGACATCGTGCATCGCGGTGAGCAGGCCGTGTTCGACACCCGCAACACACCGCTGCCGGGCCGCCACAACCGCGGCAACCTGTGCGCGGTACTGGCCGCGCTGGAAGCACTGGGCCTGGATGCGGTGGCGCTGGCACCGGCGGTGCAGGATTTCCGCCCGCTGCCGAACCGCCTGCAGCGCATCGGCGCGGCCGAAGGCCTGACCTACGTCAACGATTCGATCAGCACCACGCCGCATGCCAGCCTGGCCGCGCTGGAGTGTTTCGCCGGGCAGCGCATCGCGCTGCTGGTGGGCGGGCACGACCGTGGCTTGGACTGGACCGATTTCATGCAGCACATGGCGCACGACGTGCCGCCGGTGGAGATCGTGACCATGGGCAGCAATGGCCCGCGCATCCACGCGATGCTGCAGCCGCTGGCCGATGCCGGTCGCTTCGGCCTGCACGCTGCGGGCGATCTGCCGGAGGCGATGGCCTTGGCGCGTGCGGCGCTGGGTTCTGAGGGCGGGGTGATATTGCTGTCGCCTGGCGCACCGAGTTTCGGTGCGTACCGTGACTACGTGGCGCGTGGCCGCCACTTCGCCGAGCTGGCCGGCTTCGATCCGGACAGCATCAGCGCGATTCCGGGTCTGGGCATCGCCTGATCTGCCGGATCGGGGTCGGATTCCTTTCCGCAGGAAAGGGCTCTGACCGCAGCGGATCCTGCGCATCCATCCACGCATGGCGTGGATCTACTGTCGAGCCGAGCCCACGCTCGGCTGCGTTTCAATCCTCGTCCTGGTCGATGAACGCGTAATCGCGATCGATCAGCTGCTGCAGATACGCATCGAAGCTGGGCGCGATCACTGCATAGCTGTCCGGATCGTGCAGGTAGCGCACCACCTGGCCGACTGTGCCGCCCGGCGCCGGATCGAAATCCAGGTACAGCATCGAGGTGCCGCCGTTGTTCATGCAGTGCGAGAAGCACAGGCGGCGGTTCATCGGAAGATCGGCGTCGATGCCTTCACCCAGGATCTCCGGCTCGTCATCCAGCCACTCCTCGTAGATCGAGCGGATGCTGTCGTCCCACTGCTGCTGGTCCTCGAAGATCTGCGCGACTGAGCGCAAGTAGTACGGATAGCCGCCGTCCTCCACGTCCGAGCCGAGCATCAGCACGCAGACCTCGCCGCCGGGGTACTCGCGGAAGTGCGTGCCATCCACGCGCGACAGCAACGCGACCAGACTGTCCGGCACCTGCGGCCACTGCGCACGCAGACGCTGCAGGTCTTCGGCGTTGGCGCCCTGCACGTGGGCCCACTGCGGGGCATCGTCGGCAGGCAGGCGTGGAATCAGGCCAGACAGAAAGCGATCAACCAGGTTCATGCGGAAAAAGGGGACGGAGGGGATTAAGTCGTATCCAACCACACCTGCGTCACGTCGCCAATGCAGAATGCGACGCGGGAGGGGCGAATACGGCTTAATCCCCTCCGTCCCCTTTTTCTTTCGGAGCAGGCGCATGAATCGTTGGCGATGCGGCGTGGCGATGGTACTGGGGCTGGCAGCGATGCCGGCGTGGGCGGCGATGAAGACGCAGCCGGTGGAGTGGAAGCACCAGGGCACGACCTTCAGTGGCGTGCTGGTCTATGACGATGGCGAGCACGACAAGCGCCCGGGTCTGGTGATGGTGCCGAACTGGAAGGGCGTGAATGAATCGGCCATCGAGAAGGCCAAGCAGCTGGCTGGCGATGACTATGTGGTACTGGTGGCCGATGTGTACGGCAAGGGCGTGCGGCCCAAGACCGATGCCGAGGCCGGGCCGGTGGCGACGAAGCTGCGCAACGACCGGCCGCTGCTGCGTGCGCGTGCGCTGGAGGCGGTGAACGTGCTCAAGGCACAGGCTGGCAAGGTGCCGCTGGATGCGAGCCGGATCGGTGCGGTGGGCTTCTGCTTCGGCGGCACCACGGTGCTGGAACTGGCCCGTGCCGGTGCGCCGCTGGCGGGCGTGGTCAGCCTGCACGGCGGGCTGGGTTCGCCGCTGCCGGCGCAGGCCGGTGGCACGCACCCGTCGGTGCTGGTGCTCAATGGCGCCGATGACAAGAGCGTGAGCGCCGATGACATCGCCGGTTTCCAGAAGGAAATGAACGCGGCCAAGGTCGATTGGGAATTCACCAACTACAGCGGCGCGGTGCACTGCTTCGCCGAGCGTGATGCCAACAGTCCGCCGGGCTGCCAATACAACGAACGGGCGGCCAAGCGCGCGTGGAAGGCGCTGGATGCGTTCTTTGAGGAACGCTTCATGTAGAGCCGAGCCATGCTCGGCTGTGAAAGGTGTGCCGACCAACGGTCGGCACCTACCGATGTTTCAGTGCCGACCAACTGTCGGCACCTACCGGTCATTGTGGGTGCCGACCGTTGGTCGGCACGCCTTCACCCGTCAATGCGAACGCTGCACCGCGTAGCGGGCCAGGCCGCGCAGGGCGGCCACGGCATCATTGTCGCCCAGGCCGTCCAGCGCGCGCTCGGCGGCTTCGGCATATTCCTCGGCACGCGCGCGGCTGTACTCCAGGCCGCCGGTGGCGCGGATCGCGGCCAGCACTTCCGGCATCGCCGAGGCGTCGCCGTCCTGCACGATGGTGCGCAGGCGCTCGCGGGTGGCGTCGTCGGAGTGCGCCATCGCGTGGATCAGCGGCAGCGTGGCCTTGCCCTCGGCGAGGTCGTCACCCAGGTTCTTGCCCAGCTCTTCGGCATTGGCCGAGTAGTCCAGCACGTCGTCGGCGATCTGGAACGCGTAGCCCAGGTGCATGCCGTAGTCGAACAGGGCCTGCTGGGTGGCTTCATCCACGCCGCTGGCCAGTGCGCCCAGGCGGGTGCCGGCGGCGAACAGCACCGCGGTCTTGCGCTCGATCACGCGCAGGTAGGCGGCTTCGTCGGTATCCGGGTTGTGCACGTGCAGCAGCTGCAGTACTTCACCCTCGGCGATGCGGTTGGTGGCATCGGCCAGGATCTGCATCACCGACATGCGCTCCAGCTCGACCATCAGCTGGAAGCTGCGCGAGTACAGGAAATCGCCGACCAGCACGCTCGGTGCGTTGCCCCACAGTGCGTTGGCGGTGCTGCGGCCACGGCGCAGGCTGGATTCGTCCACCACATCGTCGTGCAGCAGGGTGGAGGTATGGATGAACTCGATGATCGCTGCCAGCTGGTGGTGCTCCGGGCCGACGTTGCCGACCGCGCGGCCGGCCAGCATCACCAGCATCGGGCGCAGGCGCTTGCCGCCGGCGGAAATGATGTGATCGGCGATCTGGTTGATCAGCACGACGTCCGAGGACAGCCGGCGCCGGATCAGGGCGTCGACGGCGGCCATGTCGGCCGCGGCAAGCGACTGGATCTGGGGCAGGCCCAGGGCGGGACGGGTGTCTTCGGTGATGGTCATGCGATCAGGCTTTCAGGCTCATCGCTGATTATAGGCGTTGCCTGTGAATTCGGGCGCAAACCGGGCTGGCCGACGTCCTTGGCCCGGCCACGGCTGCCGCCCGCGTGAATACGTATGCAGGTTGCGCCAAGCCCGGGGACCCACCGCTAAGCTTGCGGCATCAGGATTTCGGCCCGCTCCCGGCGGGTCCCGCACGCCCGGAGGGGGGCTGTCGATGTCGCACTATCCATGGTGGCGCGGAGCCGTCATCTACCAGATCTACCCGCGCAGTTTCCTCGACGCCAACGGCGACGGGGTAGGCGACCTGCCCGGCATCATCCAGCGCCTGGACCACATCGCCGCGCTGGGCGTGGACGCGATCTGGATATCGCCGTTCTTCAAATCGCCGATGGCCGACTTCGGCTATGACATCGCCGATTACCGCGATGTCGACCCGCTGTTCGGCAGCCTGGACGACTTCGACCGCCTGCTGGCCAAGGCCCACGGGCTGGGCCTGAAGGTGATGATCGACCAGGTGCTGAGCCACACCTCGATCGAGCATGCCTGGTTCCGCGAGAGCCGCCAGGACCGCAGCAACCCGAAGGCGGACTGGTACGTCTGGGCCGATCCGCGCGAAGACGGCACGCCGCCCAACAACTGGCTGTCGCTGTTCGGCGGCGGCGCCTGGCAGTGGGAGCCGCGCCGCGAGCAGTACTACCTGCACAACTTCCTGGTCGACCAGCCGGACCTGAACTTCCATCACCCGGACGTGCAGCAGGCGACCCTGGACAACGTGCGCTTCTGGCTGGACCGTGGCGTGGATGGCTTCCGCCTGGATGCGATCAACTTCTGCTTCCACGACGCGGAGCTGCGCGACAACCCGGCCAAGCCGGCCGACAAGCGGGTAGGGCGCGGCTTCAGCGCGGACAACCCGTACGCCTACCAGTACCACTACTACAACAACACCCAGCCGGAGAACCTGCCGTTCCTGGAGAAGCTGCGCGCGCTGCTGGACGAGTACCCGGGCGCGGTCAGCCTCGGCGAGATCTCCTCGGAGGACTCGCTGGCGACCACCGCCGAGTACACCCGTGACGGTCGCCTGCACATGGGGTACAGCTTCGAGCTGCTGGTGGAAGACTACAGCGCGGCCTACATCCGCGACACGGTCTCGCGCCTGGAAGCGGTGATGACCGAAGGCTGGCCGTGCTGGGCGGTTTCGAATCACGACGTGGAGCGGGCGGTCAGCCGCTGGGGCGGCCACCCGGCCGACCCGCGCCTGGCGCGGATGCTGGTGGCGATGCTGTGCTCGCTGCGCGGCTCGGTCTGTCTGTACCAGGGCGAGGAACTGGGCCTGGCCGAGGCCGAGGTGCCGTTCGAAGCCCTGCAGGACCCGTACGGCATCACCTTTTGGCCCAACTTCAAGGGGCGGGATGGCTGCCGCACCCCGTTGCCGTGGACCGACGCGCCGCTGGCCGGATTCACCTCGGGCCAGCCCTGGCTGCCGATCCCGGCCGAGCACCGGGCGGCGGCGGTGGCCGTGCAGGAGCGGGATCCGCACTCGGTGCTGGCCGCGTTCCGGGCATTCCTGGGCTGGCGGCATACCCAGCCTGCGCTACTGCATGGCAGCATCCGATTCATCGAAAGCGCCGAGCCAGTGCTGCTGTTCGAGCGTATGCTTGCAGATGAAACCCTCCTGCTGGCCTTCAACCTGTCGGCCGAGGCGGTGAGCCATCCGCTGCCGCCGGGCAACTGGCAGCAGGTGGCGGTACCGGGCCCGGATGCGGGCACGGTGCAGGGCAATGAACTCCAGCTGCCGCCGCGCGCGGTGTATTGCGCCCGACGCAGCTGACCGTTTTCTCCGGTGGCGGTACTTGCGGGGACGGGGCCGAAGCGCCCCGTCCCTTTTTTGTGGGTGGGGTTCCGGTCAAGGGCATCTACGCATGGCGTGGATCTACTGGCGGCATGCGCACAGCGGCATGCGCGCAAAAGAAAACCCGCTGCCTGCGTAGCGGGTTTCCGGTCCTGCTCCCCTTGTGTTGCCGGCCAGCGGCCGGCGCTACCCGGGCCGGGTTGCCGGGCATGGCCCGGCGCTGCCTCAGAACTTGTAGTTCACGCCCAGCATGTAGGTGCGACCCCACTCGATGTACTCCAGCGGGCGGTCCTTGCTGCCGGCGTAGGTACGGTACGGCTCGTTGGTCAGGTTGCTTCCCTGCAGCAGCAGGGTCAGGCCGCGCAGGGTGCTGCTGTCGCTGAAGGTGTAGCTGAGCTGTGCATCGGTCACGTTCTCGCCGACCACGTAGCGCAGGCTGCGGTTGCCGTTGAAGTTGCCGATCTCACCGATGAAGTCCGAACGACGGCGCTGGCTCACGCGTGCTTCAAAGCCACTGCGCTCGTAGTAGGCGGTGAAGTTGTAGACGCGCTTGGACAGGCCCGGCAGGCTGATCGGATCGTTGCCCACGCTGGAAGCGCTTTCCGGGTCCAGGATGGTGATATCGCTCTTGTTGAAGGTCGCGCTGGCCTGCACGCCGAAACCACGCAGGCTGTCGGTCAGCATCTCCAGGGGGAACGATGCGGTCAGTTCCAGGCCCTTCAGCGTGCCACCCTTGCCGTTCTGTGGGGCGGAGAAGGTGCCGGTGGTCAGCACCGGCGTGGTCATGCCCGGCGGCGGTACATAGCTGCCCAGCAGTGCGGTGAAGTCGTAGTTGTCCACCGACTGCGTGTAGACGTAGCTCTTCAGGTCCTTGTAGAAGATCGCTGCGGCCACATAGGCCTTCTCGCCGAAGTACTTCTCGTAGGACAGGTCCAGCGCGGTGGCACGCCACGGATCCAGCAACGGATTGCCGCCGCTGCCACCGGGGCGGCCGGTGCCGGTATCCACGCCGAATTCGAGGCCGGCGCGCATCTGGTCCACGCGCGGGCGTGCGACCTGCTTGGCGGCAGCGAAGCGCAGCGTCTGCTGGTGCGGGAACATGAAGGCCAGGTTCAAGCTCGGCAGCCAATCGTTGTAGGTGCGGCCGTTCGAATACGGCTGCACGTTGTTGCCAGCCGCCTGCGAGCTGTCCCAGTAGCGCGAGTCCGAGCTCTGGTCGGTGTGCTGCATCTGCACGCCGATGTTGCCGCGCACGCCGACCACGCCGATGTCGGTGTTGATGTTCAGGCGCGCCCAGGCGGTGGTGATCTTCTCCTGCACCGTCCACGACTTGGGAATCAGGTAGTCCAGGTTGTCGACCGGGTTGAAGGTCATGTAACGGCCCACCGCGGCCGGCACGTTCCAGGCCGGGATGTAGCCGATGCCGGCGAAGCCGAGGTTCACCGGACGGTACTGCAGGTCCGAGGCGATGTTGGCATCGCCCTGCGCGCCGAGCAGGATGTTGCCTTCGGACTGGGTCTTCACCTTGCGGCGGTCGGCGTAGTTGACGCCGATGTCGAGGTCAGGTGCCCACGAGGCGATGGCGTCGGGCAGGGCGATGGTCGCGGCCAGCTTGCCACCCTTCAGGCGGTCTTCGACCTTCGGTACCTTGCCGTAGCCGGAGCCGTAGATGGTGTTGGTCAGGAACAGCGCATCCGGGTTGGAGTAGTTCAGGCCTGGGCTGATCTGCGAGAAACCACTCTGGCGGAACTGCACGCCGACCGTATCCAGCTGCGGCATCGGGGTCAGCTGCAGGTTGTTTTCCAGGTTCAGCTCGTCGCGGGTGGCCTTGGAATAGTTCAGGTCGGCGACCAGCTTCACGCCGCTGAAGTTGAACTCATTGTTCCAGCCGAACGCGTCGATCTTGTCCTTGCGCTTGTTGTACATGCCGCGCACCAGCGGATACACGCCGCTGGCGGTGCCGCCGGTGAACGAGCCGTTGCCATTGACCTGCGGGTTGCTGACCAGCAGGCCCGGGGTGTAGTTGCCGTTGTAGTTGCTGAGATTCAGCTCGAACTGGTTGGCGGTATCGATCTGCTCGGCTTCGGTGTGGAACGCATCGAAGGTGCTGGTCCAGCTGTTGTTCGGCCGGAACTGGATGGTGGCCATCACGCCGTCGCGCTTGTTGTTGCCGGTGCGGCGCAGTGCCTTGATGCCATCGGAGAAGTAGGTGCCCGCAGCGACGCCCGGGCGGTTGCCCTTGTCGGTGTGCTCGGTGGTCCACGGCTCATACAGGCCAACCTGGTTTTCCTGGATCGGCATGTCGCTGTGCGCGTAGCCGATGGCGATGCCCAGGGTCTTGTCCAGGAACTGATCGATGTAGCTGGCGCTGAAACGGTTGCCATACGGGTCGATGTTGGCGGCGCGGCCCAGGGAGCTCTTCTGGTAGCGGCCGCTGACTGCGATCACGCGCTCGCCGAAGCTGAGCGGGCGTGCGGTCTGCATGTCGATGGTGCCCGACAGGCCCTGGCCGACGAGTGCGGCATCCGGGGTCTTGTACACGGTCACGCCGTTGACCAGTTCGGACGGATACTGGTCGAACTCGACGCCACGGTTGTCGCCGGTGCTGACCACTTCACGGCCATTGAGCAGCGTGGTGGCGAAGTCGGGCGACAGGCCGCGCACGCTGATCACCTGCGCACGACCGGCCACACGCTGCGCGGCCAGGCCGGGCAGGCGCGAGATCGATTCGGCGATGCTGACGTCGGGCAGCTTGCCGATGTCTTCGGCGGAGATCGCTTCGACCACCGAGGTGGCGTCCTGCTTGACCGCGATGGCGCTCTCGATGCCGCGGCGGATGCCGGTGACCTGCACCGTATCCAGGTTGGTGGCGGCGGTGCCGGCCGGCGTGGTGGTGCTCTGCGTGGACTGTGCCGACGCCAGCGTCGGCGCCAGGACAACGGCCAGCGCGATGCTCAGCGCGCTGCGCTTGTGGTTCAACATTTTCCCCTCCCAGGCAATGTTGCAGATCGATTCGTGAACGTCCCGGAGTGACCGTGGACGTGCGACGCGGTGGCCGCTGTCGTCGCCGCTATGGTAGGCAGCGCGTTCTTCGCGGGAATCACCCTGCATACGTATTCAATGGCGTTTGCAGGGATGTAATCGCTTTCAGGTTCTGTTTGCGGTAGTGGGGGGAAAGGGGGAGAAAACAAAGTTCCCACACTTCCTTCCCAAGAAAAACAAACAACAGACACTCCAAAAAGAGCGAGAAAAAAAGTCCCTCCAA
>NZ_JBXAWS010000024.1:0-47077 GCF_057292075.1 Stenotrophomonas sp. 1L-E-5-B-C3 | reverse complement strand
TGGTGGAAGTGGTTGGATGAACTTTGTTGCCGAGGGCGAAAAACAAGGCTATAATTGAGTTCTTCGCTGATCACCACAGTGGAGAAAGTGATTGGGAAACAGAGACTTAGCGCTCTAGTGCATGACTCGTCTCCCGCTCCATGTTCCGACAGGCCCCATCGCGGGGTTTTGTCATGTCAGGGACTTCGTTCCTGGCGCGCAGTACGTTGGCCTCATGGCAGAGTGGCTATGCACCGGATTGCAAATCCGTTTACAGCGGTTCGATTCCGCTTGAGGCCTCCATATTGAAAAGCCCTGACTCCGGTCAGGGCTTTTTCTTTGGGCGCTTTCTGGCCGGTTCCGGTCGAGCCCTCCCATTCATGGGCATGTCACTAGAATCCGCCAACTTCTTCCCTGCCCGTGCTGGCGGCCGGCAGGTCCTTGTCGCCTGGCTCGGCAGCCGTACTCCCCCCACTTCTTGCATCCCGCCGCCATGCATCCTGCCCATCGCCGCCTTCTGGCCCTCGTTTTGAGCACCTGTCCACTGCTGCTCCTGGCCGCATGCGCGTCTGGATCCAACGCAGGTCGTGCAGTGGAAGCAGCTCCGGCGGAAGGCCGCTTCATCGCCATCCATGAGAAGGCAGCCACCAGGGAAAATCAGGCAGAGGCCCGGCTGTGGAAGGAACGGAAACTGCTCGAGGACTTCGTTGACGCGATGAACAGCTACATCCGCATCCCGCGTGACATCAAGGTCATCGCGAAGGAGTGCGGAGAGTCCAATGCCTACTTCGATCCGGAAACCAGCAGCATCGAGATGTGCTACGAGATGTCCGCGGAGGAGCGTGCGCGCTTTGAGGCGGCGGGCGATGCTGCTGAAGATATCGACAACGCGCTGTACCAGAGCGCGGTGGGTACGCTCTACCACGAGCTGGGCCATGCGCTGATCAGCGAACTGGAGCTGAAGATCACCGGCCGCGAGGAAGACGTTGCGGATCAGTTGGCCGCCTACGTACTGACCGCAGACGATGAGTCCAGGGCGTTCCTGGTCACGGTTGCTGATACCTATGTGCTGTCCGCGCAGGAGCAGACCCGTATCGAGGATCTGCCCACGGCGGGCACCCATTCGCTGGACTTCCAGCGCGCCGTGAATTTCCTGTGCTACCTGTACGGCTCGGACGCGGGCACCTTCGGTTATCTGGTGAAGGACGGCACGCTGCCCGAGGAGCGTGCGGAGAACTGCGAGCACGAATATGGGCAGCTGGTCGATGCCTGGGAGTCGCTGCTGAAGCCGTACCTCAAGCCGGAGTAGGGGGCTGTGCGCCTGGCCTTGTCTTGGCCCGGGTGAGCGGCCGCGGTAACGCATCGCCAGCCACCCCACAGATCGAGGTGCTGGCCGACGCGCTATACGCGCGCAATCGGGCCGCATTCAACACTGCTTGAGGTGGCCGCCAGCGCTGGCGTCTCCGCACGGAAGTTGCGCGCGACCGGTTCGCCCACGCCGGTGTAGTGGCGGAACAGGTAGATCAGCGGCTTCCAGCGGGTCACGTCGATGTGCTGGCTGCCCGCAATGGTGATGTCCTCGTGTGCATGCACGCAGCGGATGCGGCCTTCGGCAATCACGAAGCCCTGGCCATCGTCATCGCTGGGTGCATGCATCGCCATCATCGTGACTTCCACCTGCAGCGGGCATTCGGCAATCGTTGCCGGTGCCACCTGCGCTGAGGGCATGGCACTGAACCCGGCCAGCGCGAACTTGTCGCGCACATGCACATAGCCCATGGCCCGCTTGGCCTCGGGCACCGGATCGCGCCCGGTCGCGCGCGCGATGGCTTCCACCTGCTCGGCTTGTGTGGCTGCTGGGAAGTTCAGCACGCACTCGTTGCGCAGCTGCAGGTTGCGGTAGCCTTGGCCCTGCGTTCCCAGGCCCAGCACGACCCGGTTGCCTAGTGCCCAGAACGAAGACAACGGGCTGATGTTGCTGCTGCCATCGGGATTGAGCGTGGTCATCAGCACCACCGGGGTGCCCGGGTACATGACGGTCGGGGCGATGCGCCGGCGCGGGAAGGAAGGGATCGTCACTGCGGGTCTCACGATTGCGGGACGGCCACTGTGCGGGGTAGCTGCCGGTGGATGCTTCGGCCCGCATCGAACTGTCCGCGTGCCACTGCATGCCACAATGCCGGCATGGTCCATACCTCCGGTTCCCTTGTCAGCGTCGGTGCCCTGGTTGGCGACCAGGCACGCGCGGCCATGCTGCTGCAGCTGATGGATGGGCGGGCCTACACGGCGATGGAGCTGGCCCGCGTGGCAGGAGTGACGCCGCAGACGGCGAGCTCACACCTGCGCAGGTTGGTCGAGGGCGATCTGCTGGTGGCCGTCGCGCAGGGGCGCCATCGCTACCATCGGCTGGCCTCGCACGAGGTTGCCGATATGCTGGAGGGCATCCTGCGCGTTGCCGACCGCACGCCGTCCTGCACCGCTGCGGCATCACGCAGCATGCCGGCGCTGCGCAAGGCGCGCTCCTGCTACCGGCATCTGGCCGGCGTGCATGCGGTGGCCATCGCCGATCATCTGTTGCAGGTGGGGCATGTGCTTCCGTGCGAGGGGCATTGGCAGGTGAGCGCGGGTGGTGCCGACTTCCTGCGAGGGCTTGGCCAGCCGCTGGCCGATGTGTTTCAGCAGCCGCTGGCGGTCAAGCCGGCCCGCTACTGCCGGGGATGCCTGGACTGCACCGAGCGGCGCCCACACCTGGCGGGCGTGGTCGGCGAGGCGATGCTGGACAGCTTCGTGAAGAACGATTGGCTGCGGCGCGTCGAGGCACGGCGAGAGCTGCAGTTGACACCGCCCGGGCGCGAGGCCTTCTGGAGGTTGTTCGGTCTGGCGACCTGAGTCGCGCGATCAATCTCATCCGCCCGCGACATGGCAAGGCGCTATGGTCGAGGTCCAAGCCTCAGGGAGCAGCAATGTCGAGCAGGGACAAGATGGATCGCGGCATGCAGGCAGCAGGCCGACAATGAACAAATCTACTGCGGAAGTCCGCTGGCTGACGTTCCGGTTGATGAACGGCCAGTCGATCGGGCCGGATCAACTGAAGGATGGCTGGGTGACCGCTTCGGAAACCCGCCATTGTGGTGTGCGTCGCGAGTCCATTGAAGGCGCGGGCATGGTCTATGCGCTGTATGGGCCTGCCAACCTGGCCTCACCGCGACGCGCGGAAATGCGCATGCGCGAGTTTCTGATGAGCTCCGGCTACACCTTCACCATGGGCACGCTGGGCGGCTGACGCCGCCCGTCATCGTGGTCACGGACGTACCGTCAATGCCTGGGCGAGCGTCCCGATCGGGCCGCGCGCATCGTGCAGCACCGTGCTGGTCAGGCCCAGGCCCTGGCGGCCGAACGACACCGAGGTGTCAAAACCCAGCCACTCGCCTTCGGGCATGCCGAACAGGTGCGCGGTCAGGTCGAGGTTGGGGAAGGCGATTTCCTTGGGATCGGCGCGCACGGCCATGCCATTGGACAGATCGAACAGGGTGGCTGCACGGGCCAGCGGACTGACCGGTTCGCCGTCCAGCAGTGCGTGCTTTGCGCGCGCCCAGTAGCTGGCGCGTCCAGGCCCTTGGTCGTGTCGGCGGATCTCTACGCTTTGGATGAATCCCCCTGGCCAGACCGTGCCCGGATCCCACGCCGGCATCGACTCCGGTGGTGCAATGGTTGCTAGCGGTGTGCCGGCGATGGTCTCGGTATCGTTCGGACGCATCAGCCAGGCGCGCACGCGCAGTGCCGGCCGGCCGCCATGCTGCAGCGTGGCTTCGACCAGCTCGATGGTGCGACCGCTGCGCAGTACCTGCACGTCGGCTTCCATCGCTTCGATAGGGATGGTACCGAGAATGTCGTAGGACAGGCGCGCGATCAGGAAGCCGTGGCCACGTGCGGTGGCATCGCGCTCCAGATGATGCGCCAACAGGCCGATCGCAGGCGCGATATGTTGTTCGCGGATGTTCCAGGCGCCGCCGGTATGTTCGGTCGGCAGGTAGCGGGTGTCGCTGAGTCGTTCGAAGAAGGCCATCGTGCGCGTTGCTTCAGCAGGAAGGGAGGCGGCAGGTGCTGCACCGGTCCCTGCATCGTAAGCGTTTGGCAACGTGGCGGGCTGAGCCGGCTCCCGCAGGAGCCGGCCGGACGCCGGTCAGGGAGACGGGCAGTCCATTTCGCGGCACATCTTGTACTCGGCCAGACACTGCTCAGAGGTCTTGCCCAGCGGTCCATGTGACGTGCGCAGGCACTGCTCGTACTTCAGCGTGCAGAACTCGCAGGATCCTGCTGCGAAGGCCAGGCCGGTCACGGCCATGCCAAGGAACATCACGGTCTTCAAGGTCGTCTTGATCATCACGTCAGTCCTTTGTTCGCCCTTCATTGGGCCCGGCCACCATAGCAGTCCTCATGGCACGCCCCTGATGCGCTGCGGCACGCGATGGGCTCAGTGCTGCACCGCCTTCAAGGCCTCGACCACCTGTGCTTCAGAGAAGCCACAGTGACCTTCGCCCGCCGGCTGCAACACCCGTGGCCGTGGCCGTGCGCCGGCCCGTGCCGCCAACTGCGGGTACACCGCCTGCATGTGCGGCACGATGGTCGGGTCATTGTGGTTGAACTGGATCACCAGCGGTCGCTTCAATGCGCCGGTCAATGCCAGCGTGTTGCGAACGTGCGCCTGCGCCGCAGGCGCGGCAGCGATACGCTGCACGCCGGCGTTGAACGCGGCGTCGTCGCCGAAGCCGCTGTAGATCACGTCGATGTTGCCGACCGGCATGCCGTCGCTGCGCGTGACCAGTTCGTGCAGGACCAGCGCGTGCAGGCTGATCGTGCCGGCCAGTACATCAGGGGAGACCTGCAGCCGCCGCGCCAGCAATGCGGCGTGCGACGGATCGTGCTGCAGTGCAGTGGCAATGCCCTGGTACAACTCGCCCTGCGGCAGCGCCGCCGCCTCGCGCGATACCAGTCCTGCGCCCTGCAGGCCCTCGGCCTTGGGAAAGAAGTAATCGAACGCGACCAGTGTAGTCAGCAGTTCGGTCGCGATCTGTTCGCCACTGAGATTGGCGCCGCAGAGCGAAACACCGCCCGTATAGTGCTGCGGGAAGCGTTCAAGGGTACTGATGGCGACAGTACCCCCCATCGAGAATCCGAGCATCCAGGTGTGGCGTACATGCTTGAGTTCAATCAGGGCATGTTGGCGCAGGTGTTCCATGTCGGTGATCGCATCGGCCACCGCCCAGCCCTGGCTTGCATAGGCACTCTGCGCGACCGCGTAGCCCGCAGCCAACAGTGGCGCGGTGCTGTCATTGGCGGCCATCGGCGTAGTGCGAGGCACACCCACCGGTTCGTAGCCATGGGCCAGCATCACCAGGTCGCCGTTCCAGGCTGCCGGCACATCCAGCCGCCAGGGCGCGCCCTGCAGCTCGCCACTGAGCGTGCGTGCCGCCGTGGGCGGTGCACCCAGCAAGACCGTCGATGGCAACAGCAGGCCGAGGGCGAGGGCACATCGAAGCAAGGGGCGCATCGGGGTCGTTCCATGCAGGAATGGCGCCGAGCATAGATGCCAGCGAAACGTTGCGCGCGCTGCACTGCCGCAGGCATTGCCGGTCGACCGTGCTGCGCTCTACGCTGGCGACATGGTCCTGCACACTTCCGCGTCGATTATCCGCATTCCCCTCGGGAAGGCGGGATAGCGCGCGGT
Source organism: Stenotrophomonas sp. 1L-E-5-B-C3 (assembly GCF_057292075.1). Classification (NCBI taxonomy): domain Bacteria; kingdom Pseudomonadati; phylum Pseudomonadota; class Gammaproteobacteria; order Lysobacterales; family Lysobacteraceae; genus Stenotrophomonas; species Stenotrophomonas sp. 1L-E-5-B-C3. The sequence goes on along the minus strand of NZ_JBXAWS010000024.1, from coordinate 41,370 downwards.
CGTCACGGCCATGCAACCCGCCCGGGAAGGCGGGCTGCGCACAGCTCTCTCTCCCGGATATTGGAAACCAGCCTGGAGAGCGTAGATGCACCATCCTTCATCGATCGGCGATGCCCCGATCCTGCACCTGATGTGCGGCAAGATCGGCGCCGGCAAATCCACCTTGTCGCAGCAGTTGGCTGCACAGCCACGCAGCGTGCTGATCAGCGAAGACGCGTGGCTGGCGGCGCTGTATCCCGACCAGATCCATTCCATCGCCGATTACCTGCAGTGCGCGGCAGCCCTGCGCGACGTGCTGACGCAGCATGTACGCGCGATCCTGAAGGCAGGTGTTTCGGTCGTGCTCGATTTTCCGTTCAATACGCCGGCCAGCCGTGAATGGGGCCGCGAATTATTCGACTCGGCCGGCGTTGCCCATCAGCTCCATTTTCTCGACGTTCCCGACCCCATCTGCAAGGCGCGGCTGCGCGCACGCAACGCACGCGGTGAACACCCATTCCAGGCCAGCGACGAGGCGTTCGAGCAGATCACCCGCCACTTCGTGGCGCCTGCGGCGATGGAGGGCTTCGTGGTGATCCGCCATTTGCAGGATGGGTGAGAGTCAGGGGCGGACAGCGCTGAATTGTCCATCACAGTGACGATTCCGATACGATCTGACGTATTGAACCCTTTCTGCTTGATCCGGAGTGCCGTCATGGTCGACCGTCTCGCCATTCTGCTTGAGCGCTTTTCGGTCACCGCTTCGGTGTTCCATGCGGGCGCGCTGTGCGGCATCAACAGCCTGGAGAGCGAAGATGAGGCCGGCCAGCTGCACCTGGTGCGGCGCGGGCCGGTGCAGGTCAGCCACGGCCAGCAGACCGTGCAGATCGAGGTGCCCAGCCTGCTGCTGTATCCGCGACCGACGCCGCACCGCTTCAGCACCGATCCACAGCATGGCGCCGACATGGCCTGTGCCAACCTGCATTTCGAAGGGGGCCGGCTGAATCCGATCAGCGCTGCGCTGCCCGATTTCATCTGCCTGCCCTTGGCGGATCTGTATGGCGGCCACGCGGCGCTGGAACTGCTGTTCGACGAGGCCTTCGAGCAGCGTTGTGGCCGTGCGGCCATGGTCAACCGCCTGTTCGAGGTGGTGATGATCCAGGTGCTGCGCCAGCTGATGGAAGGTGGCGAGATGCGTGGTGGCCTGTTTGCCGGGCTCGGCCATCCGCGGCTGCGGCTGGCGCTGGTGGCCATGCACGAAGCACCGGCACAGGCGTGGACGCTGGAAGATCTGGCCGACGTCGCCGGGATGTCGCGCAGTGTGTTCGCGGCCAGTTTCCGCGAGGCCATGGGAACCACTCCGGGCCAGTACCTGCAGGGCTGGCGGGTGGGCCTGGCGCAGCAGGCACTACGCCAGGGCAGGCCGCTGAAGCGGATTGCCGACGACGTGGGCTATGGCAGCGAAGCGGCGTTGTCGCGCGCGTTCAAGGCGCACACCGGGCAGTCGCCACGGCAGTGGCGCGGGCAGGCCCGTGCCACTGCGGCCTGAGCCTCAGCCCAGCACCAGCCTGGCCAGCTTCATCCCGCCGAACAGGCCAGCCAGGCCCAGTGCCACCGAGCCGCCGGCATACAACGCCGCCAGTCCGTGCTGGCCCCGCTGCAGCAGCAGGCCGATTTCCAGCGCGTAGGTGGAAAATGTGGTGTAGCCGCCGAGGATGCCGGTGGCCAGCAGCAGGCGAAGCTGCGGTGAGGCGCCATTGCGCATCGCGAAGACCTCGACCACCACGCCCATCAGCAGTGCGCCGCTGATGTTGATGAGGAAGGTCGACCACGGCCACGGGCTGCCGACTGCCACCCGTGCGCCGATCAGGTTGCAGGCATGGCGCAGGCAGGCGCCGAGACCGCCGCCAATGAAGACCAGGAAGTAATTGTTCAGAGCTTGCATCGCGTGCCTCGAGTGCGGATTCGCAGGTTCGATGGCGAACGGCGAGGGCAGGCACGACCTGCCCTCGACGAACGCCGGGTTCGTCTTGGCAGGAGCCATCAGCCTTCTCAGGCGGTTATCGGGGGAGCCCCATCCCCATCGTCGCCCATGCTACCAGCGGCGGTGCGCTCACGTCATCGAGGTCATCAGCACGCGGGCGACCTTGCTGCGGCTGAAGCCATCCATCAGCAGCTCGAACGCGAGCAGGTCCAGCGCCGCGTGACGGCGGTGATCGATCTCCAGTCCGTTCTCGGCAACCAGGTGACTGACCAGTTCGTAGGCGTCCTGCCAGACGTCCAGGTGGGCCTGGCTGGGGATGTAGGCATTGCCGGGCTCACCTACGCCGAGCCCACTGATGCCGTACAGCAGTTCACGCGCGTCCAGCTTGGCCGCATCGGCGATGCGGAACAGCTGTTCGGCCTTCACATGCGAGGGACTGACATGGTCGTTGAGCCAGTTGCTGATGGTTGCCGTCGTCGAATGCGCGGCGCGGGCCAGGTCGGCCGGGCGTGGATGCCCGGCTTTCTTCATGGCGGTGGCGAGTCGTTGGCCGAGAGTATTCATCTATGCAAGCCAGCTTAACGCGTGGAATGCGAAGAATCCTTGTCGCAAGAATAAGGCTGGTTAACAGAAGGACCGGCCATGACCGAATTCTGGAGCAAGGGGCAGGTGCGTACCCGGTTGGGCTTCCGGACCGACGCCGAACTGGCGCGTTTCTTCGGCATAAGCCGATCCGCAGTGTCGCAATGGCCCAGGGACTTTCCAATCCCGGCATTGCGGCAATACATCCTGCACCAGCGCTATCCGAATCTGTTCCCTGCAACTGAGGCGGCGGAAGGTAAATCCATCTGATCTGCGCCGCATTCTGTCGCATCTAGCACTCTAAGCACTTTTTGTTAAGTATGCTTAGCAACATAGGCAGATTCGATCAATCCGGGTTTGCCGATCAGTGATGTCTACTGGCGAGCGGAGCGGTCGAGGCAGGTCGCGTGTCGGCTTCGGACCATCCGGCGACCCCGTGGGCCCGTATGCAGTTTCGTGAACGATTAATAATTTCGATCACGAATGTCGCCGCATGTAATTGACCTGTCGTGAAATCTATGACTAATTGGCATCAACTGGGCGTGAAGCCCGGGAGTCTTTCAGTAGCACGCAAGTGAGTCGGTAGACCGTCAACAATGCAGAACAAGTCCAACGGAGGTCGTATGGAATACGGCATGCATGGCTTGGCTGAACGGGTACGCCGCGAACTGGAAGCCAGCTATCACAAACACGGATGCGGTCCGGCGTTCTGGGATACCTACCAGCAGGTGCTGGACCGCCTGGTCCCGCAGGGGACCGAGCGTACTGAAGTCACCAATGAAATGGCGTTGATCATCGAGCAGCTGGGCATCGTCCGACGAGCGCAGCTGGTCCCGCCGAACGCCAGCGGGCCGCGTTGATTCAGAGCAGGCGCCAGGCGCCGCAGGCAAGCAGCGCCAGCAGCATTGAAAGCAGGCCCAGGGTCCGCGGTCGCCACCAGCGCCGCGGTTGCCCGGCCATCGACTGTGGACTGCAGTAGCGCACCAGCCCCGGACCGAAGCCGGCCCGGTGCTGTTGCTGTGCGCAGGCTTCCAGGCAGGCGCCGCAGGCCAGGCAATCGGCCTGCGGCCCGTGGCGGATGTCCAGTTGCATCGGGCAGGCGCTGACGCAGGCAGCGCAGTCGGTACAGTCGCCCAGGCGGTTGGCGCTGAAGACGGGCATCGGCCCGGCCAGCAACGGATGCGCAGCACGGAACACGTAGTCCTGCGCAGTTGTTGGATCGAGCAGGCCACGACCGCGGCCGAGCACGCCGCCCAGGCCGGAGGGGCGCGAACCGCGTGGTTCACCCCGACGCGCGTCGTACATCATGCGCGGCGTGTGGGGATCGGTCAGCAACGGCTGCATGCGTGCGAACGGGCACAGCGAGCGGCAGACCTGCTCGCGCAGGAAGCCGGCATTGCCCCAGGTAGCGGCTGCATAGAACAGCACCCAGAACGTTTCCCAACGGCTCCAGCCCGCGTGCGGCAGCGCCGACACCAGTTCGCCGATTGGACTGAACAGTCCGACGACGGTCATGCCGGTCCACAGTGACAACAGTCCCCAGGCCACCTGCGTGGCGGGGCGTGCCATTGATGCCGGCAGCATGCGGGCCACGGCGCGTGCGATCCAGTCGAAGGCGCGGCGCCACAGTGTCTGCGGGCAGGCGTGGCCGCACCAGATGCGCCCGGCAAGATGGGTGAGCAGCGCAAGGCCCACCGCCAGCGCTGCCAATAGTCCGATCAGTACGCCGACGTCGCCAGGCCACAGCGTCCAGCCGAACAGGTCGAAGCGTCGCGCATTGATGTCCAGCAGCAGGGCCTGGCGACCGTCCCAGCGCAGCCACGGCAGTGCGTAGAACAGCACCAGCAGGGCGGCGCTGAGCGGGCCGCGCCAGTGCCAGTGCCAGGGGCCGGGTGTCGTGGTGCAGTTCGTGCTCATCCCAGCGGCAGCTCGTCGTCGTCGCTCGGCATCGGTCGTTGCAGGTACCAGGTGACTGCACTGGACAGCGCCGTCACTGCCCAGAACATGAAGAAGCCAGCGCTATAGCCAAGCTCGCGGCTGATCGCCGTGCCGGGGAAACTGATCGCCTGCAGGCGCAGCGGGTCGACGAAGGCGAAGAACACCACGCTGGCCACGCCGGCGGCAATGAAGCTGGGCCAGAGAATGGCGCCCCATTGCTGGATCAGTCGCTGGCGGCGGCTGGGAGAGGGTCTGTTCATGCTGTCCCGGTTCGAAAAGTGGGCGGCGCGTATACTTCGCCGGCTGGCGCAGCATCCGCAGGGCATGCTTCCTGCAAGCGTGCCAGCCTAGGTGCAGCGGACTGCGCCGACATTGATCTGGATCAACGGTGGTGATGGCCGGCTGCGGCACACTGCCGGCAAGCTTTGGGTACCCCGATGACCGCAATACCTCCGCCAGCCCTTCCCGTCGCCTCGCCGGAGTTGTGCACCGAGCAGGAAGTCTCCCGCCTGGTCCACGACTTCTATGCCCGCGTGCGCGAGGAAGAACGGCTGGGGCCGGTGTTCGGCGCGCACGTCCATGATTGGCCGGAGCATCTGGCGCAGCTGGTCGACTTCTGGTCGGCGATGCTGCGTGGCACCCGCCGCTTCAAGGGCTCGCCGATGTCCAAGCACATGGCCATTGAACTGGACAAGGATCTGTTCGACCGCTGGCTGGTGCTGTTCCGGATCACCACTGCCGAATGCAACAACCCGCCGATGCAGGAACTGGCCAACGATGTGGCCGCACGCATCGGAGACACCTTCTGGAAGCGCTACCAGATGCTGCGCTGGCCGCAGGTCGGCCTGCCGGTGCTGGGGATCCCCGCCAAGGATTGATCTGGGTCAAGGCGGCGCAGGCCGCCCGGCGCGATGCTGGCGCCATGGACACGTTCTCTCCCGCCGCTGGCGGCCTGGCCTGGAATTTCGACCCCGACCTGCTGCGTCGGCACGACCGCCCGGGGCCGCGCTACACCTCGTATCCGACCGCGCCGCATTTCCATGATGGCTTCGACGCACCGGCGTTGCGCCAGGCAATTGCAGACAGCAACCAGCTGGCCCGCGCGCTGTCGCTGTACGTGCACGTGCCGTTCTGTTCCAGCCCGTGCTTCTACTGCGGCTGCAACCGGGTGATCAGCCGTGATCGCGGCCGTGGCCACAGCTATGTCTCGCGGGTGCTGGCCGAGGCCGACCTGCTGGCGCCGCAGTTCGAGGATGGTCGCGAGGTCATCCAGCTGCATCTGGGCGGCGGCACGCCGAACTTCCTCGACGCCGAGGCGATGACCACGCTGATCGAAGGGCTGCGCCGGCGTTTCGACTTCAGCGATTCGTCACAGCGCGATTTCTCCATCGAGCTCGATCCGCGCTTCATCGATACCCGCGACGTAGCGATGCTGGCCCGGCTGGGGTTCAACCGCGCAAGCCTGGGCGTGCAGGATTTCGACCCGCAGGTGCAGGAATCGATCAACCGCGTGCAGGGCGTGCAGCAGACGCTGGACATCCTGCGCGCCTGCCGCGACAGCGGCATGCGCTCGGTCAACGTCGACCTGATCTATGGCCTGCCGGGGCAAAGCCTGGAGGGCTTCGGGCGCACATTGGAACTGGTGCTGGCGCTGCGCCCGGATCGTTTGGCGGTCTACGGATATGCGCACCTGCCGCATCTGTTCCGCGCGCAGAAGCAGATCGACGAAAGCCGGTTGCCGTCGCCGGAAGACAAGCTGGCGCTGCTGGGCCTGGCGGTGGAGAGGCTCTCCGCGGCCGGCTACCAGTACATCGGCATGGATCACTTCGCGTTGCCGGAAGAGGACCTGTCACGCGCGCAGCGTGCCGGCCAGCTGCATCGCAATTTCATGGGCTACACCACCCACGCCGATACCGATCTGCTCGGCCTGGGCGTGAGTGCGATCAGCCACATCGGGGCCACTTACAGCCAGAATCCGCGTGACCTGCCGTCCTGGGAGGATGCGGTGGATCACGGCCAACTGCCAGTCTGGCGTGGCGTGGCACTGAGTGCCGACGATCAACTGCGCGCGGAACTGATCCAGCAGCTGATGTGCCAGGGCGAGGTGGATGGTGCCGTGCTGGGCCAGCGCCATGGTGTCGACTTCGAGCAGTACTTCGCCGAAGACCTGCGTTCGGTGCAACGCCTGCAGGACGACGGTCTGGCCGAGTACCGTGAGGGTGTGGTGCGCGCCAGTGAACCGGGACGGCCGCTGCTGCGGCTGCTGGCAATGTGCTTCGATCCGTACCTGCGCGCGGCGCATGAGCAGCCGCGTTATTCGCGCGCGATCTGACGGCTCGCTGCGCTGTGCGTGTGTGGTGCCCGGAGCCGGAATCGAACCGGCATGGGGTTGCCCCCGGCGGATTTTAAGTCCGATGCGTCTACCAGTTTCGCCATCCGGGCCTGCAGCGCGGCGCCGATTGTAGCCCACCTGCCGCACGACGGCTGGATTGCACCGGAGCAGTGACCTGCGGGGACGTGCTTAACTGTTGTGCCTGTTCATGTCATAGTCCCAACCATCGTTCCCAGGGGGGGAGCCACCTGATGTCGCTGCACGCGATTGCCTATGCCAGTGAGGCCCGCGCCGATCTGCAGACAACCGATCTTGACCGCCTGCTGGCCGATGCCACGGCATTCAATCGTGTAGCCGGCGTCACCGGCGTGCTGATGTTCGACGGCACGCGCTTCCTGCAGTACCTGGAGGGTCCGGAAGATGGCATCGATTCGGTGTTCCCGCGCATCCTCAACGCGCGCAGTCATGGGCAGCTGAAGGTGTTGTGCCGCGCCCCGGTTGCGCAGCGTGCGTTCCCGCGCTGGTCGATGGGCACGCGCCGGATCGAAGCGGACCTGCTGGCGCAGATCATCGACGCCGCCTGGCCGGGCTTCCTGCTGGGCAGCGGTGGCTTCGAACGCCTGCGCCAGGCCTGGACCGGTGCTGATGGCGAGCTCGAACCGGCAGCGGTGGCACTGGGGTCCTGAACCGCCTTGGCGGCGGGGGGGCGAGGCCGTTACGCTGTAGTCTTTCCGGCGTGGGTTCCTCCGAGTGGTACAGCGAATGAGCGTATTGGCCGAAGCCATGGCTGCGAACGTGAAGCCTTGCCTGTTGCACAGGGCGTGCCGATGAGTGTGCCTGTTGCAGCGGCCGACGCACCCCGTTTTGCGGTGATCGGCCTGGGCTATGTCGGCCTGCCGCTGGCGGTGGCCTTCGGCCGGCACTGGCCGACGCTGGGTTTCGACATCGATGCCGGGCGCATCGCCGAGCTGCGCAACGGCGTGGATCACACGCTGGAAATGGAAGCCGACGAGCTGGTCACTGCGCAGCTGTTGGAGTACGGCAGTGATCCGGATCTGCTTGACGCGTGCAACGTCTACATCGTGACCGTGCCGACGCCGATCGATGCCTACGAGCAGCCCGACCTGGAGCCGCTGCGCTCGGCGACGCGGCTGATCGCCAGCCACCTGCGTGCCGGCGACCTGGTGATCTACGAATCCACGGTGTATCCAGGCACCACCGAAGAAGTGTGCGTGCCGCTGCTGGAGCAGGGCTCCGGCCTGCGCTTCAACGAAGATTTCTATTGCGGCTACAGCCCGGAACGGGTCAGCCCCGGTGATCGCCAGCGACGCCTGGCCGACATCCGCAAGATCACCTCCGGCTCGACCCCGGGCGTCGCTGCGGTGATCGACGGCCTGTACCAGCGCATCATCGCTGCCGGTACGTTCCCGGCGCCGTCGATGCGCGTGGCCGAAGCGGCCAAGGTGGTCGAGAACATCCAGCGTGACGTCAACATCGCGCTGGTCAACGAGCTGGCACTGATCTTCGACCGGCTCGGCATCGATACCCAGGACGTGCTCGACGCGGCGGGCAGCAAGTGGAACTTCCTGCCGTTCCGACCGGGCCTGGTTGGCGGCCACTGCATCGGCGTGGATCCGTATTACCTGCTGCACAAGTCCGAGAGCGTGGGTTTCCACCCGGACCTGATCCATACCGCGCGGCAGGTCAACAACCGCGTGGGTGAACACGTGGCGACGCGGGTGCTGGCAATGCTGGCCGAACGCGACCGCGCACCGGCGCAGGCGCGCATCCTGGTGCTGGGCGTGACCTTCAAGGAAGACTGCCCGGACCTGCGTAACAGCCGCGCGCTGGAACTTGCGCAGCGCCTGAGTGATGCCGGTGCCCAGGTCGAGGTCAGCGACCCATGGGTGGGTCCCGCCGCATTGGCCGACGAAGGCGTGCAGTGGCTGGCCGAGCCGGCAGCAGGCTGCTACGACGCGGTGGTGCTGGCCGTGGCCCATGCCCACTTCAGGGCGATGGATGAAGCACGGATCCGCAGCCTGCTGGCGCCCGGTGGCCTGGTCTACGACGTGAAATCGGCCTGGCCGCGCAACGTGGTTGATGATCGACTGTAAACCCTGCGGGCAGGCGGCGCGGTAGACTCGGGGGCAGTTGCAACCGAGGAAAGCCATGCACCGGTATATCGTCTACCTGCTCGCCATCCTGATGTTCCCGATCTGCCTGTGGCTGGCCGTGATATGGCCGGCCTGGTACTGGGGCGTCGGCCTGACTGCCGCGATGGTGGCGCTGGGGACCTGGGACCTGCTGCAGAAGCGCAGCACGCTGCGCCGCAATTATCCGGTGATGGCGCACTTCCGCTACGGCCTGGAATCGATCGGCCCGGAGATCCGCCAGTACTTCGTGCAGAGCGACCTGGAGGACGTGCCGTTCTCGCGGCAGCAGCGCGCGCTGATCTACCAGCGCGCCAAGAATGAGATGGACACGGTGCCGTTCGGTACCCTGCGCAGTACGTACGCTGTGGACTACGAGTGGATCAACCATTCGCTGGCGCCGACCGCCATCGCCAAGCATGATTTCCGAGTACTGATCGGTGCTGGCTGCGCCAAGCCCTATTCGGCCAGCGTGTTCAATATCTCGGCGATGAGCTTTGGCTCGTTGTCGGCCAATGCAATCCGTGCGCTGAACGAAGGCGCGCGCCGCGGCGGCTTCTACCACGACACCGGCGAAGGCTCGATTTCACCCTATCACCGCGAAATGGGGGGTGACCTGGTGTGGGAGATCGGCTCGGGCTACTTCGGTTGCCGCGACGAGAAGGGCGGTTTCAGCGAAGAGCGCTTCGTTGCCAACGCCACCCATGACCAGGTCAAGATGATCGAGATCAAGCTGTCGCAGGGTGCCAAGCCCGGCCACGGCGGCGTGCTGCCGGCGCCGAAGGTGACCGCCGAGATTTCGGTGACCCGTGGCGTCCCGATGGGCGTGGATTGCGTGTCGCCGTCGCGTCACTCGGCATTCTCCACGCCGGTCGAGCTGCTGCAGTTCGTCGCCCGCCTGCGCGAGTTGTCAGGCGGAAAGCCGGTCGGCTTCAAGCTGGCCATTGGCCATCCGTGGGAGTGGTTCGGCATCGCCAAGGCGATGCAGGAGACCGGCCTGCTGCCGGACTTCATCGTGGTCGATGGTGCCGAGGGTGGTACCGGCGCAGCCCCGGCCGAGTTCGTCGACCATGTCGGCGTGCCGATGCATGAAGCCCTTTTGCTGGTGCACAACACTCTGGTCGGTCTGGACCTGCGTGACCGCATCCGCATCGGCGCGGCGGGCAAGATCACCAGTGCCTTCGACATCGCGCGCACCATCGCGCTCGGGGCCGACTGGTGCAATGCCGGCCGTGGCTTCATGTTCGCGCTGGGCTGCATCCAGTCGCTGAGCTGCCACACCGACAAGTGCCCGACCGGCATCGCCACGCAGGACCCGGCACGCTGGAAGCACCTTGATGCGCCGGACAAGTCAACGCGTGTGTACAGCTACCACGAGCACACGTTGCACGCCTTGAAAGAGCTGCTCTGCGCTGCAGGCTTGAATGACCCGGCGGAGCTGGGCCCGGAGCACATCCTGCGTCGAGTTTCGCCGGTTGAGATCCGTTCGCTGGCGTCGCTGTACCGTTATCTGGAACCGGGCGAGCTGTTGCACAAGGTGCCGGACCACGCGGTGTTCCATGCGTTCTGGGCTGATGCACGCAGCGACTCGTTCCAGCCACCGCCGAAGATCCAGGCGTTGCGCGCCAGCAAGTCGCGGTAGCGCTTCGATAGAGTCGAGCCATGCTCGACTGCCTTTCGATCAGGCATCGCGATGTTGGAACGAAGAACAGCCGAGCATGGGCTTGGCTCTACAAGGAGATGTCATGCAGTTCAGGACCGGCACCATGGATGATGTGGCCAGGCTGTGGGCCCTGCGTACGCGCTGCGTGCGCGAGACCTGCAGCAGCCATTACCCACCCGAGGTCATCGCGCCCTGGTCTGCCTCGCCGCCACCGTCGCAGTACGCGCGGTTGTTGTCGCAGGGGGGCTGCGTGGTGGCCGAGGACGGGCAGGGTGTCCTGCTCGGGTTCGGCGTGTTTGATACCGATGCCAACGAGGTCGATGCGTTGTTCGTCGATCCGGATCGCGGCGGAAAGGGCATCGGCCAGGCGCTGATGCAGCGCCTGCTGGCGATGGCCGATCGTGATCGTGAGGTCGTGCTGTCGGCCTCGCTCAATGCCGTGCCGTTCTACCAGCGGCAGGGTTTCGTCAGCGTGCGCGAAGAGGCCTACCCGCATCCCAGCGGTGTGGCGCTGGCCTCGGTGAGCATGCGCCGGTCGTGGTGACCAGCGTGTAGAGCCGAGCCCACGCTCGGCTGCTTTTGTAGAGTCGAGCCATGCTCGACTGCTTTTGATTCAATCCGAGCATGGGCTCGGCTCTACAACGCAGTGCAGTCGAGCATGGCTCGACTCTACAACGCAGGTGTCACCGCCCGGCCAGCCACCCGATCACGCCCTCGGCGGCGCGCAGGCCACTGGCGTAGCACGCAGTCAGCAGGTAGCCACCCGTCGGCGCCTCCCAGTCCAGCATTTCGCCGGCACAGAACACGCCGGGCACTGCCCGCAGCATCAAGCCCTCATCCATCGCATCCAGGCGCACGCCACCGGCGGTGCTGATCACTTCGGCCATCGGCCGCGGGCGCAGCAGCCGCAGCGGCAGACGCTTGAGCGTGGCAACCACGGCGGTCAGATCGTTGCCCGCTTCCTTGCCGAGGAGCTCGAACACCAGCGCGGCCTTCACCGCATCCAGACCGGCCTGACGGCGCAGGTGTTCGCCGAAACTGCGACCCTTGCGCGGGCGCGACAGGTCGGCCAGCAGGCGTGCCTCGTCGCGTCCCGGCACAAGGTCCAGCCACAGCATGGCGTGGCCATCGCGGTTGATGGTCTCGCGCAGATCAGCCGCCAACGCGTAGACCAGGCTGCCTTCGATGCCGTACTCGCTGGCCACGCATTCGCCCTGCAGCGACCGCGGCTGGCCGGCCAGGTCGATCCAGTGCGCAACGACCGGCTTCAGCGGCGCGCCGGCGTTGCGCTGGGCAAAGAACGGCGTCCAGTCGACGTCGAAGCCGCAGTTGGCTGACTGCAGCGGCGCAATCTCCACACCCTGTGCCTGCAATGGTGTGACCCAGGCGCCGTCACTGCCGAGCTGCGGCCAGCTGCCACCACCGACGGCCAGCACGGTGGCATCGGCGTGGACCGCGATCTCACCCTCTTCCGTTGTGAAGCGCAGGGCGCCGTCGTCACTCCAGCCGATCCAGCGATGGTTGGCATGCAGGCGCACGCCCTGTTCCTTCAACCGGCGCACCCAGCCGCGCAGCAGCGGTGCCGCCTTGCGGTCGACCGGGAACACGCGCCCGGAGCTGCCGACGTAGGTTTCCACGCCGAAATCGGCGGCCCAATCGCGCAGCGCCTGCGCATCGAAGCTGTCCAGCCATCGACCGACCGTGGCCGCCTGCTCGCGGTAGCGGCTGTCGAACAACGGGCGCGGCTCGGAGTGGGTGAGGTTGAGCCCACCCTTGCCGGCGATCAGGAACTTGCGGCCGGGCGAACCCTTGGCCTCGTACAGGTCGACCTGCAGCCCGGCCGCGCGCAGGCGCTCGGCGGCGAACAGGCCGGCCGGACCACCGCCGACGACGGCGACCCGGGGTGGCATTGCGGTATTACGGTTTGACATCGAGCAGCTCGACATCGAACACCAGCGACGAGCCAGCCGGGATCGGGCCGACGCGACGGTCGCCGTAGCCGTAGTCCGGCGGAATCATCAGGGTGCGCTTGCCACCGACCTTCATGCCGGCCACGCCCTCATCCCAGCCGCGGATGACCTGGCCGGCGCCGAGCGCGAAGGTGAACGGTTCGCCACGGCTGACCGAGCTGTCGAAGGTCTTGCCGTGCTTGGTTTCGGTGCGGTTGTCGTAGATCCAGCCGGTGTAGTGCACGGTGACCTTGTTGCCGGCAACGGCTTCGGTGCCAGTGCCCGGGACGGTATCGATGCGCTCGAAGGTGGTCAGGGTGCCACCCGGCGGTGGGCCGGACGGTTCTGTCGAGCAGCCAACGGCGGCGAGGGACAGCAGCAGGGGAAGCAGCAGGCGGCGCATCGGGCGTCTCCGGAAGGGCGCAGGGCGAGGGCGGCAAGGGTAGCGCATCGGCGCCGGGTATCATGGGGCATGGCAAAACTCCTGCTCAATCTGCGCAATGTCGGCAACGACGAATATGCCGATGTCTGCACGCTGCTCGACCAGCACGGCATCGCCTGGTATCGCACCGAACCCAGCCCGTGGGGCATCTCCAACGGTGGCCTGTGGCTGCGCGAGGACGCCGATCATCCGCGCGCCAAGGCGCTGATGGCCGAGTACCAGGCCGAACGCGGGCCGCGCATCCGTGCCGAGCGCGAGCAGGCCCTGCGCGATGGCACCGCCGAGACTTTCGGCAGCCTGCTGCGGCGGCGGCCTGTGTACGTGGTACTGGTGCTGCTGGCGATGGCCGGTGCGGCGGCGCTGGTGCTGCTGCCGTTCGTGCTGCTGCGGGGATAAGGGGTTTCGGCCGGGTTGCACCCGGCACCCGCCGATGCCAGGGCAACTACAACAGCAACAGCAACAGCAGGCAATCCGTGGTGGGCAGGGCGGTGCGGGCAGGCGGGACACGCCGTAAACCCGTCCATGGGGGCTCGATGGCGCCATCCATGGCGCCAACGGTCCCGCCTGCCCACACCGCCCCGCCTCTGACAGATTCCGGGTATCTGCGGGGTCGGATCCCTCTGCCGCGCAGAGGGCTCTGACCCCCTGAATCTGTCCGTGCGGGCGGGAGGCGCTAAAATGGCAGGATGATCGCCAATACCGCTGCCTACCATTTCGCCGTCATCGACGCCCCCCAGGCCTTGTGCGACCAATTGCTGGCGCGCGCCGAGGCGGCGCAGCTGCGTGGCACGATCCTGGTGGCGGGCGAGGGGCTGAACCTGTTCCTGGCCGGTGCGCCGGAGGCGGTCGAAAGTTTCTATGCGGTGCTGCGTACCGATGCGCGCTTTGCCGATATGCGGGTCAAGACCAGTTTCAGCGAGCACCAGCCGTTCGTGCGGCTGAAGGCCAAGGTGAAGAACGAGATCATCAGCTTCCGTCGCGATGACGGCCAGCCGCTGGATTACCCGCGCGCACCTGCGGTCGACCCGGCCACCGTGCAGCGCTGGTTGCGCCAGGGTCATGACGACGCCGGTAAGCCGGTGGTGATGCTCGATACGCGCAATCTGCAGGAAGTGGAGTACGGCACCTTCAAGGATGCGCTGGTCTTGCCCATCGACAAGTTCACCGACCTGCCCGAGGCGTTGGCGCCGCACCGCGAAGCGTTGAAGGACAGCACGGTGGTCAGTTTCTGCACCGGCGGCATCCGTTGCGAGAAGGCGGCGCTGTGGATGGTCAACGACGGCATGGACAACGTGCTGCAGCTCGACGGCGGCATCCTCGGCTATTTCGAGGAGGTGGGGGGCGAAGGCTATGAAGGCCGCTGTTTCGTGTTCGACGAGCGCGTGGCGCTGGATGCCGAACTGAAGCCGATGGTCGACCAGCCGCTGCCGGAGCCGCGCCCCAGCGCGTTCTGATCCGCTCCGCTGTCGCGCCGGGCCATGCCTGGCGGAAATGTTGATTTCCGGGTAGAGCCGGCCGCTGGCCGGCTGCAAAGCGCTCTGCCTGCCGGCCAGCGGCCGGCACTACCGGATCAAGTGCGGTCAGCCCTGAACCCGCCCCACGGGAATCAGCATCCCGCTACCGTCACTGGCCGCCGCGCCTGACCGACCCCATGCATGGGGAATCCTGTGACGGAAAACCGCCTGATGATCCCGTTGTCGATTCTCGACCTGGCCCCGGTCTGCGAGGGCAGTGACACCACCGCTGCCTTCGCCAACATGCTGGAGCTGGCCCAGCATGCCGATGCGCTGGGCTACCGCCGCTACTGGCTGGCCGAACACCACAACATGCCCGGCATCGCCAGCGCCGCCACCGCAGTGCTGATCGGCCATGTCGCTGGTGGAACAAAGCGCATCCGCGTCGGTGCTGGCGGCATCATGCTACCCAATCATGCGCCGCTGCAGGTGGCCGAGCAGTTCGGCACGCTCGCCTCGTTGTATCCGGACCGCATCGATCTCGGCCTGGGCCGTGCGCCGGGCACCGATCAGCCGACCGCGCGTGCATTGCGCCGCTACTTCGACAGCGCTGACCAGTTCCCACAGGACGTGCGCGAGCTGCTGCACTACTTCGAGCCGGTGCAGCCCGGGCAGGCGGTGCAGGCCGTTCCGGGTGGTGGCCTGCGGGTGCCGACCTGGATCCTCGGTTCCAGCCTGTTCGGTGCGCGCATGGCCGCGTCGATGGGCCTGCCATACGCGTTTGCCTCGCACTTCGCACCGGATGTGATGGACGAAGCGCTGGCGGTGTACCGCCGCGAATTCCGCCCCTCGGCCACGCTGAAGCAGCCGCACGCGATGCTGGCCCTGAACGTCGTTGCCAGCGACAGCGAAGCCGAATCGCGGCGCCTGTTCACCAGCCAGCAGCAGAGTTTCGTGAACCTGCGCCGCGGCCGACCGGGCAAGATTCCGGCCCCGATCGACGACATCGAAACCTTCTGGGAGCCGCACGAAAAACTGGGCGTGGAACGGGCACTGGCCTGCACCGTCCTCGGCGATCCGCAGCAGGTGGCGGAGGGCATCGCCGCTTTCGTTGAACGGCACAAGCCGGACGAGCTGATGCTCACCGCCAACCTGTACGACCACCGCGCGCGCCTGCGCTCGTTCGAACTGGCGATGCAGGCCTGGCACGCCCGCCACGCCGGCTGAACAATTGCGTCACGAGCTGTTGCAGCGATGCACGGTCTGATGGGGCTCCCACTCACGGAGCCCCACATGTCCAACGCCCGCACTGAACACATCGCCCAGCTGGCTGAATTGATCAGGGACGTGGAGGTGGCGATGTTCACCACCACCGGTGTCGATGGTCGCCTCTACAGCCGGCCGCTGGCCACCCAGCAGGTCGCCTTCGATGGTGACCTGTGGTTCGTCATTACCGCCGACAGTCCGAAGGTGGCTGAAATCGCGCTCGATCCGCACGTCAACGTGGCCTATGCCTCGCCGTCGAAGAACACCTACGTGTCGGTGGCGGGGCGTGCGCGCGTGGTCGACGACCGCGCGAAGGTCGATGAACTGTGGTCGCCGGCGATGAAGCTGTTCTTCCCCGGTGGCAAGGATGATCCCAACCTGCGCCTGATCCATGTGCGTGCCGATTCGGCCGAGTACTGGGATGGCCCGGGTACGTTGCTGGGCAAGGCGTTGACGTTCGTGTTGTCGGCAGTGCAGGACGAGCCCGGGCAGTTGGCCGACAACGGATTCATTGACCTTCGGTGATGGCAGTAACCCGCCGGGCATGGCCCGGCGCTACCGGGCGTGGCTCGTGGGGGTAGCGCCGGGCCATGCCCGGCGAGCGCAGCGGCGCGCGCTCAGAACCAGCGCTGGAACAACTCCACCGTATAGCCCACCAGCTGCCCCGAACTGAAACCGAAGAAGGCGATCGCCGCCAATGCCGCGATCCAGTTGAACAGCATCAGTGCGCCATCGCGTTCCAGCAGCGCCAGCGCGAACAGCAGCAGCTGGAAGCCGAACAGGAAGTTGGTGAAGGGGATCGGCAACGACAGCAGCAGGCCCAGCAACACCAGCAGCATGCCGCTGAAGGCGTGCGCCGGCAGCGGTGTCAGCAGCTGCGGCAGGCGCGGTTTCAGCATCTTGTCCAGGCGCCGCAGCGGGCGATCGATGCGGTCCAGGAAACGGTGCATGGTGCCGCGCTTGGGCCCGCGACGGGCGATGAAGCCGGGCAGCCACGGTCGGCGCAGGCAGAACAGCATCTGCAGGCCGATCAGGATCACCAGCGGGCCGCTGACCGCGCCGCCCATGCCCGGGATCGGGATGAACGACGGCAGGATCGCCACGAACAGGAACACGCCGAACGCGCTTTGCTGCAGGTTGCACAGGATCTGGCCGAGCGGCATGTGCTCGGCCGGGTCGCCGGAGGCGAACATCTCCAGCAGGGTGCGGATGCCCTCGTTGCGGTAGGCCGGGCGCTCAGGGCCCGGTCCCTGGCCGGCCTCAGGCGGTGAGCTCATCGGCCTGCTCGTCCGACAGCGTGCGCAGCAGCAGCTTGTCCACGCGGGCACCGTCCAGGTCGACCACCTCGAAGCGCCAGCCAGCCCAGTCGAAGTATTCGCCCGCATGCGGGATGCGGCCGAAGTAGTGGATGCACATGCCGGCCAGGGTGTAGTAGTCGCCATCCTCGGCATCGGGCAGGTCGTTGCTGCCGATCAGCTCGCGCAGGTCTTCGATCGGCAACGAACCATCCACCAACAGCGAACCATCTTCGCGGGTCACCACCAGCGCATCTTCGTCGGCATTTTCGGTGGCCTGCAGACGGCCAACCACCGCGCCCATCAGATCGCTGATGGTCACCAGGCCCTGGATCTCGCCGTATTCGTCCACCACCAGCGCCATCGACTGCTGTTCCTCGCGGAAGATCTCCAGCAGCTTCATCGCGTGGGTGGATTCAGACACGTAAAGCGGCTCGCGCAGGGTCTGGAACAGCGCGTTGTCACCGCGCGCCATGCGCGTGGCCAGCGACTTCAGTTCCAGCACACCGACCACGTCCATGTCGTTGTCGCGGTACACCGGGTACCGCGAAAACTCATGCTCGGCCATGATCTCCAGGTTCTTGTCCAGACCGCCCTGCGTGTCCAGCCAGGCAATCCGGTTGCGCGGGGTCATCAGACTGTCGGCGGTACGATCGCCCAGGCGCATGACGCGGTTCATCATGTCGCGCTCGTGGGCGTCGATCACGCCGGCCTCGTGGCTTTCGGCCACCAGCATGCGGATCTCTTCTTCAGTTACCGAGGCGACTTCATCCTTGCCCAGGCCGAACAGGCGCAGCACCAGCTGGGTGGTCTTGGACAGCAGCCAGACGAAAGGCAGGGCCAGTTTGGCCAGCCAGCTCATCGGCATTGCCACCAGGCTGGCAATGGCCTCCGAACGGGTCAGCGCCAGTCGCTTGGGCACCAGTTCGCCGAAGATCAGCGTGATGAAGGTGATCAGGCTGACCGCCAGCGCGGTACCGACATTGCCGGCGTAGGCAAAGCCGGGCATCAGGCCCTGGATCCAGCCGGCGAAGGCCTCGCCCAGCGCTTCACCGCCGAGGTAGCCGGTCAGCACACCGATCACGGTGATGCCGATCTGCACGGTGGACAGGAAGCTTTCCGGCTTCTCCGACAGCTCCAGTGCCTTGGCGGCGCGCTTGGAGGTGCCGGCCATCTGCTTCAGGCGGCTCTTTCGCGAGGTCATGACCGACATCTCGGACATGGCGAAGAAGCCGTTCAACAGAACCAGCGCGAAGACAATCAGGATCATTTCAAACACGGGCATCGTCCCCGGTTGGTGGCAGGGAGGGCGGGTGCTTGCGATGGCGGCAGGCGCTCAGGAACCGGGTCCGGCGCGGCGCAGGGGGATAAGGGTCGTCGTCCATAAGGTGCGCCCGAGGGCGCGCTGGCATCTTAGCAAAGGGCCGTGGCAGGGTGGCAACTGCCTGTTCAGGTTGAGGGTCTCCAGGCCCCGAAAGGAGGCGGGGATACCCGAGATGGTCATCTAGCCGTCATAATTCCGTCTGGTGCCGTCCTTCCCGCGACGGCTGACAGGTTTCTCAATGTTCTCTCTGCAGACCATTTTCGGTTCCGGCAAACAGTTCTACACCCTGCTCGATGAGGCTGCCGTCGCGGCGTCCGACGCCGCCAAGGCGCTGCACTCCATGCTGCGCGAGGCCGACCGCCAGCCCGCGCTGGACGCTTTCAAGCTGGCCCGCCTGCGCGAACGCGCGGCCTCGGACAAGATCAGCCAGGCGCTGGTGGACAGCTTCATGACCCCGATCGAGCGCGAGGACATCGAGGCGCTGGGCTCGGCGCTGTACAAGATTCCCAAGCAGATCGAGAAGTTCGCCGATCGCTATTCGCTGGCCACGACCCACCTGGAGCACATCGACTTCGCGCCGCGCGCGGCGATGCTGGAGCAGGCTGCCGGCGTGGTGGTGGAGATGGTGGCCGACCTGCGCCACATGAACCTGGACCGGATGACCGCGCTCAACGAGAAGCTGCGCTCGCTGGAGAACGAGGCCGACCGCCTGATGCTCGAGCTGTACCGCGACATCTATTCGGGCCGCCTGGACAACCTGCAGATGTTCCTGCTGAAGGAATTCTTCGAGATCCTGGAAAAGGCCATCGACCGCTGCCGCGAGGCCGGCGTCGTGGCATACCAGATCGTGTTGAAGAACAGCTGACGGACGCCGCCGCATGTTGACCCTTGTCCTGGTGGTGATCCTGGCCGCACTCGTCTTCGAGTTCATCAACGGCTTCCACGACACCGCCAACTCCATTGCCACCGTGGTGGCGACCAAAGTGCTCTCGCCCGGCTGGGCGGTGATGCTGGCCGCTTTCATGAACCTCATCGGTGCACTGACCGGTACCGCGGTGGCGCTGACCATCGCTTCGGGCCTGCTCAACACCAACGTGGTCGACGTGACCCCGCAGGTGATCCTGTGCGCGCTGCTGGGCGGCATCATCTGGAACCTGATCACCTGGTGGAAGGGGCTGCCGTCCTCGTCCTCGCACGCGCTGATCGGCGGCCTCTGCGGCGCCGGCCTCGCGGCGGCCCACAACAACTGGGACGCGCTGATCTGGTCCGAGCGCCTGGGCAGCTGGGCGCAGAACAAGGGCCTGCTGTGGAAGGTGTTCGTGCCGATGATCACCTCGCCGATCGCCGGCTTCCTGCTCGGCATCGTGGTGATGGTGCTGCTGTGGGGCTTGATCGCCGGCCTGGCCAAGATCGGTGGTGCCATCGGCCGCCTGGCCCGTCCGCGCATCGTCAACGCCTTCTTCGGCAAGGCACAGATCGCCTCGGCGGCCTACATGGGCTTTGCCCACGGCCACAATGACGCGCAGAAGACCATGGGCATCATCGCGATGACCCTGATCGGTGCCGAAGCGACCGGCGCACTGAACGACCTGCCGTCGTGGCTGGCCTTCATGCACCCGGACGCGCATGCCGGCGACGGCATCGCCATGTGGATCGTGCTGACCTGCGCGGTGGTGATGGCTGCCGGTACCGCTTCGGGCGGCTGGAAGATCATCAAGACCCTGGGTCACAAGATGGTCAAGCTGCACCCCATCCATGGCTTCGCCGCAGAGACCAGCTCGGCAACCATCCTGACCCTGGCGGCCCACTTCGGCATGCCGGTCTCGACCACGCACAGCATCTCCACCGCGATCATGGGCGTCGGCTTCGCCAAGAACCCGCGTTCGCTGAAGTTCGGCGTGATCGAACGCATCGTCTGGGCCTGGATCCTGACCATTCCGGCAGCAGGTGGTTGTGCGTACCTGATCCTGAAGCTGTTCGAACTGTTCGGCTGGGCCTGATCGCCGCGCCAAGGTGCACACGAAAAAGCCCGCCGGATACCGGCGGGCTTTTTTCATGGGCAGAGCATTCTTCCGGACACATCGTGTCGACCAAGGTCGACACCTACCAGAGCAGAACCAGGGTCAGAGCCCGTTGCCAAGCAATGGGATCCGCCCCCGTGCCGACCAACGGTCGGCACCCACCAACAGCCGCAGGAATCTGTCAGCGGCGGGGTGGGGTGGGGTTGCAGGACCGTTGGCGCCATGGATGGCGCCATCGAGCCCCCATGGATGGGTTCACGGCGTGTCCTGCAACCCCACCCCACCTCGCCAGCCCACGGAAACCCGGCTTTTGACGCTGCCGTTGCCGTTGCCGTTGATCCGGCGGGTGCCGGGCCGCAGGCCCGGCCGAACCCCCTCAATTGCGCTGGAACAACGCCTGCACATCCTTCCGGAATGCCGCCTGGCTGTCCGCCCGGCTGTAGAACATGTGCCCGCCCGGATAACTGCGTACCTGCACCCGGTCCGGATTGCTGCCCATCGCCGGCATCTGGTCCACCGTCAGGATCGACCCCATGAACGGGCACGACAGGTCGTTCCAGCCATGCACGATCAAGACCTGAAGGTGCGGATCGATCGCCACCGCCTGGCGCAGCTGGGTCACCGCTCCCTGGCGCAGATCACTGTTGCGGTCCCACAACCGGTTCACCTCGTAGTTCAGCGCCTGGTAGCGGGAATCCACCTTCCAGCCGACCACGCGCGTGACGAAGTCGACCATCGCCGTGGTGGTCGGCGCGATGATGCTGTCCAGCAGCGGATCGTTGGCGCGCTGCTCCGGATCGTTCGGGAACGGATCGAACGCGGTCACGTTGGAATCGTAGCGGCTGCCCAGCGTGCCCTTGTCGCGGAACACCTCGCGCAGGTACGCCTGGGTTTCCAGACGACCACCGGCACGACGCACGAACTGCGGATCCAGGCCGGTCAGCTCGGTCACCCGGCGCAGCATCGCCTCGGTGGCCTGCGGATCGCTGCGGCCCTTCATCAGCGCGGTGGCGTAGTCGCCGCGGGTGTACTCGACCACGTCACGCATCGCCGCGTCGGTCAGCTTGCCCTGGCGCTCCAGGTGCGCGGCGGCGATGGAGGGCAGCGTCTGCATCCACGCCATCGGCGAGACATCGGCGTTGTCTTCCAGGGTCGGGCTCAGGTACGGCGACACCAGCACCAGGCCGTTCATCGCCACGCCCAGCCGGGTCTGCAGGTAGTGGGTGATGCGCGGGCCGCGGTAGCCACCGTAGCTTTCGCCGGTCAGGTACTTGCGCGAGGCCATGCGCTGGTTGCGCAGCAACCAGTCGTAGATCGAACGTGACAGGTACTCGATGTCGGCGTTGGGGTTGTACAGCTGCTTCTTGGCCTCGTCATCGCCGATGCGCGCGCGGCTGAAGCCGGTGCCGACCGGATCGATGAATACCAGGTCGGTGAAGTCCAGCCAGGTGCCCGGGTTGTCGTGCAGGGTGGCCGGCGCCGAGGCGCTGTCGCCTTCCGAACCGAAGGTCACCACCTTGGGGCCGATCGCGCCCATGTTGAGGTAGACCGACGAAGCGCCGGGGCCGCCATTGAGCGCGAAGGTCACAGGCCGGTCCTTGCCGGGCATCGTGTAGGCGGTGAACACCACGTCGGCGATCACCTTGCCCTTCTCATCGCGCACCGGCAGGGTGCCGACGGTGGCGGTGTAGTCGAGGGTGCGGCCGGCCAGGCGGATGCTCTGGCGGGCGGACGCATCGGCCGGCAGCGCAGGTGCTTCGGTCTTGTCGTCCTTGGCATCGGACTTGGATTCGGCGGCGGGCGCGGCCAGTACGCTGGCAGGAGCAATGAGCAGGCCGACGCAGAGCGCGGCAGTGTGCAGCAGGGACTTCATGGCACCGGATCGGCAGCGGAAGGGGGTTCCGATGCTAGGCCGCTACGGTGCCGCACCGTATGTGTCCAAAGCCATGGACAGGCGTTGTCGCCCGTTGCAGCCAGATTGGGTCAAGCGGGCAGGGCAGCGGCGGCTTCGTCGTCGGCCAGCAGACCGTACACCGCCGAGTCGGCCAGTTCACCCTGGATGCGCCAGCGCTGGCGCAGCAGGCCCTCACGATGGAAGCCGAGGCGTTCAAGCACGTGCGCGGAGGCCGCGTTGCGCGGATCGATCTCGGCTTCCACGCGATGCAGGCGCAAGGTGCGGAACAGGTAGGCCAGCACCTGCTGCAACGCTTCGTGCATGTAACCCTGGCCCTGCAGGTCAGGTGCCAGCAGGTAGCCGATCTCGGCACGGGCAGCGTCACGGTCGACGGCAAACACCACGCAGATGCCCAGCAGCGGCCCCTCCAGCGACTCGCGCACGGCCAGCTTGAGCTGGGTGCCGATGGCGTGCGCGGCGAGGTCGTCGTCGATCTGTTCGCGGGCGTCGGCCGGTCGTTTCCACGCCGGATGGTTCCACCAGCGCATCACCGCCGGATTGGATTGCAGCGTGAACAACGCAGCCGCGTCATCACGGCGGATCGGGCTCAGGACCAGGCGCGCGCTGTGCAGCGGCAGGCCGGGGAACAGCAGCGAGTGGCTGGGCAATGCGGTGGTCCGCGCGGGTAGGCGCGCATTATGGACCCGCAGGGTTTGCCGATGGGGGTGTAATGCCAATGGGGGTGTAATGCCAAGGGCACATGAACCGGTAGTGCCGGCCGCTGGCCGGCAGATCTGCCTGAATCACGCTGATGTCGAGGGTGCCGGCCAGCGGCCGGCACTACCGGGCGATGGGGTCAGAGCCCTTTCCCGCTGGGAAACGGATCCGACCCCGGTCAGGGATCAGGCTTCCAGCGAAGCGAGGTCGCCCTTGGTCTCCAGCCAGCCCTTGCGGTCAGACGCCCGCTTCTTGGCCAGCAGCATGTCCATCAAGGAACTGGTCTGCTCGCGATCGTCCACGGTCAGCTGCACCAGCCGGCGGGTATCCGGGTGGATGGTGGACTCACGCAGCTGCGGCGGGTTCATTTCGCCCAGGCCCTTGAAGCGGGTCACGTTGACCGCGCCCTTGATCTTTTCGCGTTCGATCTTGTCCAGCATCGAGCGCTTTTCTTCCTCGTCCAGGGCGTAGAACACCTGCTTGCCCACGTCGATGCGGAACAGCGGCGGCATTGCCACGAACACGTGGCCGGCATCGACCAGCGCCGGGAAGTGCTTCAGGAACAATGCGGTCAGCAGGGTGGCGATATGCAGGCCGTCCGAGTCGGCGTCGGCCAGGATGATCACCTTGCCGTAGCGCAGGCCGCTGATGTCATCCTTGCCCGGGTCGCAACCGATGGCGACGGCCAGGTTGTGCACTTCTTCCGAGGCCAGCACGCTGTTGGAGGACACTTCCCAGGTGTTCAGGATCTTGCCGCGCAACGGCAGGATCGCCTGGAAATCCTTGTCGCGGGCCTGCTTGGCGCTGCCACCTGCGGAGTCACCCTCCACCAGGAACAGCTCGGTACGGGAAAGATCCTGGCTGATGCAGTCGGCCAGCTTGCCTGGCAGGGCAGGGCCCTGGGTGACCTTCTTGCGGACGACCAGCTTTTCGGTCTTCAGGCGCGCGCTGGCGCGCTCGATGGCGATCTGCGCGATCTTCTCGCCCAGTTCCACGTTCTGGTTCAACAGCAGGCTGAACGCATCGTGCGCGGCGCCTTCGACGAAGCCGGCAGCTTGGCGCGAGGACAGGCGTTCCTTGGTCTGGCCACTGAACTGCGGGTCGGTCATCTTCAGCGACAGCACGAACGACACGCGGTCCCAGACGTCTTCCGGGGCCAGCTTGACGCCGCGCGGGAGCAGGTTGCGGAAGTCGCAGAACTCGCGCAGCGCTTCGGTCAGGCCGGTGCGCAGGCCGTTGGCATGGGTGCCGTGCTGCGCGGTCGGGATCAGGTTGACGTAGCTTTCCTGCACCAGCTCGCCTTCCGGCAGCCACGCCACGGCCCAGTCGACGATCTCGGTATCCTTCTTCAGGTTGCCGACGAACAGATCGGCCGGCAGCGACTCACGATCGCCGAGCTCCAGCTTCAGGTAATCGCGCAGGCCGTCTTCGTAGTACCAGGTGTCGACGTCGCCCGTGGCTTCGTCGGTCAGCTTGACGGTCAGGCCCGGGCACAGCACGGCCTTGGCACGCAGCAGGTGCTTGAGCGCACGCACCGCGAACTTGGGCGTGTCGAAATACTTGGGGTCGGGCCAGAAGCGCAGGCGGGTGCCGGTGTTCTTCTTGCCAACGCTGCCAACCACTTCCAGCGGCGAGGCGCGGTCGCCGTTGCGGAAGGTGATGCGGTGCTCGGCACCTTCGCGCTTGATGTGGATTTCGACCAGGGTGGACAGCGCGTTGACCACGCTGACGCCGACGCCATGCAGGCCGCCGGAGAAGGTGTAGTTGTTGTTGTTGAACTTGCCGCCGGCATGCAGGCGGGTGAGGATCAGCTCGACGCCCGGGATCTTCTCTTCCGGATGGATGTCCACCGGCATGCCGCGGCCGTCATCGCTGACCTCTACGCTGCCGTCCTTGAACAGGGTGATCTCGATCGAACGGGCGTGGCCGGCGAGGGCCTCGTCCACCGAGTTGTCGATCACTTCCTGCGCCAGGTGGTTCGGGCGCGCGGTGTCGGTATACATGCCGGGGCGGCGCTTGACCGGGTCAAGGCCGGACAGGACTTCAATATCGGCGGCGTTATAGCGGGCGTTCATCTGTCTTCGAAAGCTTGGAGCGACGCGCAAGTGTGCGGTCTGGCCCGTGATTTTGCACGCCTGCGGTTCAGCCTCGGAGCGCGCAAGGGGGTAAAATGGCAGCCGCTGGAATCTGAACGCCGGCGCCCCTAGTTGGACCGATATGTCCAAGCCATACCGCGAGGAGGACTCCATGAAGAAGTTGCTGACCATTGCGATCCTGGCCGCCGCTGCCGTTGCAGTGCCGCTGGTGCTGGCGCAGAACGCCGGCCAGCCGGCCCCGCAGCAGGGCGACCAGGCCGACAAGGCGCAGTCCGAGGCCGACGCCAAGGCCAAGCGCCGCGCCCAGGCCAATGCCGAGATGAAGGCCAAGGGCCAGCCGGTCCCGCAGCAGGAAGAAGAGGAAGAAGCGCGGAAGAAGCGCTGATCGCACAACCTGCCAGGCGCCCTTGCGACAAGGGTTGCGCTCCAGAACGCCCCGCCCAGCGGGGCGTTTTTTGTTGGATGGGACGCACAAGCCCCTTGGGTTGGCGGCCATCAATCTGTAAACTATGGCTTTCCGGGAGTAAGTGCGTGTCCACCATTTGCGAATGGGCTGGAGCGGCCAAGCGTGGCTTCCAGCATGGCGGGTCGCAGGTGACGGTCGATTTGACCGGCACGGCCGCCCCGACCTCGCACGGTGGTCCCCGTCCGGCGCCTGCCGCCGCACGGATCAGCACCTCCCTCGCTGTCCCAGCGAACCGGAAAACCCCCTCTGAGCACCATGCCCGCCCTCCGGGTGCGCGTGGTGCTGCCGTTTTCCATTTCCAGACAGGATGCTTGCAGCCATGACTCCCTTGATTTTCGTAACCGGCGGCGTGGTGTCCTCGCTCGGCAAAGGCATTGCCGCCGCGTCGCTGGCCGCCATTCTCGAAGCCCGTGGCCTCAAGGTCACGATGATGAAGCTCGACCCGTACATCAACGTCGACCCGGGCACCATGAGCCCGTTCCAGCACGGTGAGGTCTATGTCACCGACGATGGCGCCGAGACCGACCTCGACCTGGGCCACTACGAGCGCTTCGTGCGCACCCGCCTGAGCCGCAAGAACTCGGTTACCACCGGTCGCATCTACGAGAACGTGATCCGCAAGGAACGCCGCGGCGACTATCTGGGTGCGACCGTGCAGGTCATCCCGCACATCACCGACGAGATCCGTCGCTGCATCGATGAAGCCACCGAAGGCTACGACGTTGCCCTGGTCGAGATCGGCGGCACCGTCGGCGACATTGAATCGCTGCCGTTCCTGGAAGCGATCCGCCAGGTGCGCACCGAGCGCGGTCCGGAGAAGGCGCTGTTCATGCACCTCACCCTGGTGCCGTACATCGGCGCCGCCGGTGAGCTGAAGACCAAGCCGACCCAGCACTCGGTGAAGGAGCTGCGCTCGATCGGCATCCAGCCGGACGTGCTGCTGTGCCGCTCCGAGCAGGCCGTGCCGGATTCGGAGCGCCGCAAGATCGCCCAGTTCACCAACGTTTCCGAGCGCGCGGTGATCAGCGTGCCGGACGTGGACGTGCTGTACCGCATTCCGTCGGGCCTGCATGCGCAGGGCCTGGACGAGATCGTCGTCAACCAGCTGAAGCTGGCCGACAAGGTCGGTCCGGTCGACCTGTCGATGTGGGAAGACGCGGTCGACGCGACCCTGCACCCGCTGGATGAAGTGACCATCGCCGTGGTCGGCAAGTACGTCGACCACCAGGACGCCTACAAGTCGGTCGGCGAGGCACTCAAGCACGGCGGCCTGCGCCAGCGCACCAAGGTCAACCTGAAGTGGCTGGAAGCGCAGGATCTGGAAGGCACCGACATGGCCGCGCTGGCCGATGTCGATGGCATCCTGGTGCCGGGTGGTTTCGGCGACCGTGGTTTCGAAGGCAAGGTGCTGACCTCGAAGTTCGCCCGCGAGCAGCAGGTGCCGTACTTCGGCATCTGCTACGGCATGCAGGCGGCGGTCGTTGATTACGCCCGCAACGTGGTTGGCCTGGAAGGCGCCAACAGCACCGAAAACGACCGCCAGTCGCCGAACCCGGTGATCGGCCTGATCACCGAATGGCGCACCGCCACCGGCGACGTCGAGAAGCGTGACGACAAGAGCGACCTGGGCGGCACCATGCGCCTGGGCCTGCAGGAACAGCGCCTGAAGCCGGGCACGCTGGCGCGTGAGCTGTATGGCAAGGATGTGGTGGCCGAGCGCCATCGTCATCGCTACGAGTTCAACAACCGCTACCGTACCCAGCTGGAAGATGCGGGCCTGGTGATCGCCGGCAAGTCGATGGACGACACCCTGGTGGAAGTGGTCGAGCTGCCGCGCGATGCGCACCCCTGGTTCCTGGCCTGCCAGGCGCACCCGGAATTCCTGTCCACGCCGCGTGATGGCCACCCGCTGTTCATCGGCTTCATCCGTGCCGCGCGCGAGCGCAAGGCCGGCGGCAAGCTGCTGCAGGAAGTCCGCGCCTGACTTGTGATGGGGGCCGTGAGCCCCCATCTTGCTCGCTTCAACCCCAGTGCATCGGCCCGGCCGATGCCGTGGACAACCAAGGAAATGCCATGAAACTGTGTGGATTCGAGGTCGGGCTGGATCAGCCCCTGTTCCTGATCGCCGGCCCCTGCGTGATCGAGTCGATGCAGCTGCAGCTCGATACCGCCGGCAAGTTGAAGGAAGTCACCGACAGGCTCGGTGTCAACTTCATCTTCAAGTCCAGCTTCGACAAGGCCAACCGCACCTCGGGCACCGCGTTCCGCGGCCCGGGCATGGAAGAGGGCCTGAAGGTCCTGGCCGAGGTCAAGAAGCAGATCGGCGTGCCGGTGCTGACCGACGTCCACGAATACACCCCGATGGATGAAGTGGCCTCGGTGGTGGACGTGCTGCAGACCCCGGCGTTCCTGGTCCGCCAGACCGACTTCATCCGCAAGGTGTGCTCGGCCGGCAAGCCGGTCAACATCAAGAAGGGCCAGTTCCTGGCGCCGTGGGACATGAAGCCGGTCGTGGAAAAGGCCAAGGCCACC
Organism: Stenotrophomonas sp. 1L-E-5-B-C3; assembly: GCF_057292075.1. NCBI lineage: Bacteria > Pseudomonadati > Pseudomonadota > Gammaproteobacteria > Lysobacterales > Lysobacteraceae > Stenotrophomonas > Stenotrophomonas sp. 1L-E-5-B-C3. The sequence goes on along the minus strand of NZ_JBXAWS010000024.1, from coordinate 13,286 downwards.
GGCAACGAGCAGATCATGGTCTGCGAGCGCGGTGCCAGCTTCGGCTACAACAACCTGGTCAGCGACATGCGTTCGCTGGCGGTGATGCGCGATACCGGTTGCCCGGTGGTGTTCGACGCCACCCACTCCGTGCAGCTGCCGGGCGGGCAGGGCACCAGTTCCGGTGGCCAGCGTGAGCATGTGCCGGTGCTGGCGCGTGCCGCCGTGGCGGTGGGCATCTCCGGCCTGTTCGCCGAAACCCATCCGGACCCGTCCAAGGCGCTGTCCGATGGCCCCAATGCATGGCCGCTGGACCAGATGGAAGCCCTGCTCGAGACCCTGATGGAGCTCGATGCGGTGACCAAGAAGCACGGCTTCTCGCGCTTCGCGTGAGTCGTGACCCGTGGGCGGCGCTGGCAACCCAGCGTCGTCGCCGGCACTGGAAGCAGTGGCCCTGGGGCCTGATCGCACTTGGCTTGGCATTGCTGTCGCTGTCGGGTGCGTTCTTCATCTTCATGCTGGTGGGCGCGGCGATGCGCCCGCCCGGTGACGGCGCGGGCGTCAACCTGAAGCCCTATGTCATCACCCTCGCCGTGGCCGAACTGTTCACTGTTTGCGCCGGCATCGTTGCGTCGGTGCTGGGCTGGCGACTGAACCGGGGCAGGGCGGCTGCGGCACTGGCGATGGTCCTGCTCTCGCTGTGGCTCGGCGTCCTGCTGCACGACCTGCTCTGATGAATACGACGACGCCGCCACGAAGCTGGCCCTGGGGTCTGGTTGCCCTGGGATTGTCGGTGCTTGCCTGGAGCAGCCTGTTTACCGCCGTAGTGGCCTTTGCGGCCAGCTTCCGTCCCCCGGGGGACGGCGACAACGGCGTGCAGGCGATGCAGTGGTGGGTGCTGGGCGCGCTGGTCACGCTGGTACTGTCCTTTCTGGGCAGTCTGGTGGCGATGGTGCTGGCCTGGCGGCGGCAGCGAGGACCCATCTGGGCGGCGATTGCCGGTGCCCTGCTGGTGATGCTGGTGTCGCTGGTGCTGATCGTGATCGGGTCCAGCTGGGGCTGACGCCGATCAGGCCATTTGGCAAGCGGCGGGTAGCCGGGGATAATCACGCGGCATTCGTTTTTGTCGCCCCCTCTCCATACAGGTAACCGGCCCGACCATGAGTACGATCCGCAGCATCCATGCCCGTGAAATCCTCGACAGCCGTGGCAACCCCACGCTGGAAGCCGAAGTCACCCTGGAGGACGGTTCGTTCGGTCGCGCCGCAGTTCCCTCTGGTGCCTCCACCGGCACCAAGGAAGCGGTGGAGCTGCGCGACGGCGACAAGACCCGTTACCTGGGCAAGGGCGTGCGCAAGGCGGTCGACAACGTCAACACCACCATCGCCAACGCGCTGAAGGGCGTTGAAGCCTCCGACCAGGAAGGCCTCGACCGTCGCCTGATCGACCTCGACGGCACCGAGAACAAGGGCCGCCTCGGCGCCAACGCGCTGCTGGGTGTTTCGATGGCCGCCGCGCATGCCGCCGCTGCATCGAGCAAGCAGGCGCTGTGGCAGTACCTGGCCGCCAAGACCGGCGTGACCCCGTCGCTGCCGGTGCCGATGATGAACATCATCAACGGCGGCGCACATGCCGACAACAACGTCGACTTCCAGGAGTTCATGGTGCTGCCGGTCGGCTTCACCTCGTTCTCCGAAGCGCTGCGTGCCGGTACCGAGATCTTCCACTCGCTGAAGTCGGTGCTGAAGGGCCACGGCCTGAGCACGGCGGTTGGCGACGAAGGCGGCTTCGCGCCGGACTTCCGCAGCAACGTCGAGGCGCTGGACACCATCCTCGAAGCGATCGGCAAGGCCGGCTACACCGCCGGTGAAGATGTGCTGCTGGGCCTGGACGTGGCCTCCAGCGAATTCTTCGAGAACGGCAAGTACAACCTGGTCGGCGAGAACAAGCGCCTGACCTCCGAGCAGTTCGTCGACTTCCTCGCCGACTGGGCCGCGCAGTACCCGATCATCACCATCGAAGACGGCCTGGCCGAGAACGACTGGGCCGGCTGGAAGCTGCTGACCGACCGCATCGGCAAGAAGGTGCAGCTGGTGGGTGACGATCTGTTCGTGACCAACCCGAAGATCTTCCAGGAAGGCATCGACTCGGGCACCGCCAACGCGATCCTGATCAAGGTCAACCAGATCGGCACGCTCAGCGAGACCCTGGAAGCCATCGCGATGGCCGACCGCGCCGGTTATGCCGCCGTCGTCTCGCACCGCTCGGGCGAAACCGAAGACACCACCATTGCCGATATCTCGGTGGCCACCACCGCCACCCAGATCAAGACCGGCTCGCTGTGCCGCAGCGATCGCGTGGCCAAGTACAACCAGCTGCTGCGCATCGAGGAAGCTCTCGGCGCCGGCGCGCGTTACGCCGGTCGTGACGCGTTCGTTTCGCTGAAGCGCTGATCCGATGCGCGACTGGCGCTGGATGCTGCTGGTGCTGGCCCTGTTGCTGGGCTGGCTGCAGTATCGCTTCTGGTTTGGTCCGGGCAATTCGGGTGAAGTGATGATGCTCGAAGCCCAGGTCACCAACCAGGAGCGCGACAATGAGGGCCTGCAGCAGCGCAATGATGCGCTGGCTGCCGAAGTGAAGGACCTCAAGGAAGGCCAGTCCGCCATCGAAGAGCGCGCACGCAGCGAGCTGGGCATGATCAAGCCTGGCGAGAAGTTCTACCGCGTGGTCGAGGATGCACCGGTGCATCCGGTGCAGCCTGCGGCTGGGGTCAGCGCGCAGGTGGGCGAACACCCGGCGGACGTGCCATGAGCGCGGCGATCTGGGTGGTGGTTCCGGCCGCCGGTCGTGGCGCCCGTTTCGGTGCGCCGATGCCCAAGCAGTACCTGCAGGCGGGTGGGCAGATCCTGCTCGCCCATACCCTGGACGCACTGCTGGCACATCCGGCGGTGGCCGGAGCGATGGTGGTGATCGGCCCGGACGATGCCGACTGGCCGGGCTGGAGCGAATGGGCCGGCAAGCCGGTGCTGACCTGTATCGGTGGCGCTACCCGTGCGGCCTCGGTGCTGGCCGGGTTGCAGGCGCTGCCGGAGACGGTGCGCGCCGATGAATTCGTGCTGGTCCACGACGCGGCGCGCCCGAACCTGTCGCCGGCCGATCTCGGCCGCCTGCTCGAAGTTGGTCGTGCCGACCCGGTCGGCGCGATTCTCGCCGCACCGGTGCGTGACACCCTCAAGCGCGCTGGCGACGATGGTGGCATCGATGGTACCGAGCCGCGCGAGCGCCTGTGGCGCGCATTGACGCCGCAACTGTTCCGCCGCCATCAGCTCAGCCGCGCGCTGTCCGAAGCCGCCACCGCCGGTGTGGAAGTCACCGACGAGGCCATGGCCATGGAGCGCCAGGGCCAGCGCCCGCTGCTGGTCGAAGGCAGCGAGGACAACTTCAAGGTCACCACCCCGGCCGATCTGGACCGGTTTGAATTCGTACTTTCCCGCCGTGCCGGCTGATCGCCCGCGCGGCCCTGCTGCAAGGGCTGTATCCATGAGCACCGCACCGTTCCCGCCCGTCCGCATCGGCCAGGGCTACGACGTCCATGCCTTCGGTGAAGGCGACCACATCATGCTCGGCGGAGTGAACGTGCCGCACAGCTGCGGCGTGCTCGCACACAGCGATGGCGACGTGATCCTGCATGCGCTGTGCGATGCCATGCTGGGTGCGATCGCGCTGGGTGACATCGGCCAGCATTTCCCGCCCAGCGACGATCGCTGGAAGGGCGCCGACAGCAGCGATTTCGTGCGCCACTGCGACAGCCTGCTGCGCGGGCGCGGCTGGCGCGTCGGCAACACCGACATCACCGTGATCTGCGAGCGGCCGAAGGTCGGCCCGCACGCGTTGGCCATGCGCGAACGCATCGGCGAGCTGCTGCAGCTGCCGCTCGACGCGGTCAGCGTCAAGGCCACCACCTCGGAGAAGCTGGGCTTCACCGGCCGTGGCGAAGGCATCGCCGCGCAGGCGGTAGTGCTGCTGGTGGCGGCATGATTCCGCTGCCGCTCGCGTTCGGCGCGCCGCTGCTGAGCGCACGCATCCGCACCACGCCGGAAGATTTCCAGGTTGACGAACTGCCGGCCTTCGAGGCCACCGGCGAAGGCGAGCACCTGCTGCTGCATATCCGCAAGCGTGGAGCCAACACCGTGCACGTGGCCAAGTTGCTGGCCACATGGGCCGGCCTACCGGAAATGGCGGTGAGCTATGCCGGCATGAAGGATCGGCACGCGGTCACCACCCAGCGCTTCAGCGTGCACCTGCCCAAGCGCGTGGCACCTGACCTGGCCACGCTGGCCAGTGATGAAATCGAAGTGATCGAATCCACCTGGCACAACCGCAAGCTGCAGCGTGGCGCGCTGGCCGGCAACCGCTTCAAGCTGGTGCTGCGCGACGTGCAGGGTGATGCCGCGGCGATCAGCGAGCGCCTGCAGCAGATCGCAGAGCGGGGCCTGCCGAACTGGTTCGGCGAGCAGCGTTTTGGCCGCGACGGTGGCAACGTGCCGGCGGCGCTGGCGATGTTCGGTGGCCGTCGCATGCGCAAGGACCAGCGTTCACTGCTGCTGTCGGCGGCCCGCTCGGCGCTGTTCAACCGCGTGCTGGCCGCGCGCGTGGAGCAGGGCAACTGGGACCAGCCGCTGGATGGCGAAGTGTGGATGCTCGATGGCAGCCGCAGCGTGTTCGGCCCCGAGCCGTATACCGACGTACTGGCCGAGCGCCTGGCGCGCTTCGACATCCACCCCAGCGCACCGCTGTGGGGCGAAGGTGAACTGCGCAGCACCGAAGCGGCACACGCGCTGGAGCTGGCGGCGCTGGATGACGACGAATCCAGGGCGCTGCGTGCAGGTCTGGAAGACGCGCGCCTGAAGCAGGAGCGCCGCGCACTGCGCCTGCGTCCAGCGTTGCTGCAGCACCAGTGGCTGGCCGACGACGTGCTGGAACTATCGTTCGCGCTGCCGCCGGGCTGCTACGCCACCGCCGTGCTGCACGAACTCGGCCCCGTCGAAGACGCCTCGCAGGCCTGACAGAAAAAGGGGACGGAGGGAATTAAGTCGTTTGTGCCACAAACGACTTAATTCCCTCCGTCCCCTTTTTCATCTACGCGCCAGCAGCACCAGCACTGCGCCGGTGCCGCCTTGTCCGGTCGGCGCCGAATGGAATGCCAGCACGTCGTTGCGCAGCCGCAGCAGGCGATCGACCAGGTTTTTCAATACCGGGGCGCCGCCATCGGATTGCAGGCCCTTGCCATGGATGATGCGCACGCAGCCGTATTCGTGCGCATGCGCTTCCAGCAGGAACTGGCGCAGCAACGCCTCTGCCTGCGACGCAGTGGCGCCATGCAGGTCCAGCTCGTCCTGCACCGAGTACTGGCCACGCTTGAGGCGCTGGAACACCCGCGGTGGCAGGTTGTCGCGTCGATAGCTGGCCACGTCGCCGGCTTCCAGTGGTGTACTGTCGCGCAGCAGCCGGGCGAACTCGCCGGCGGCTTCCGCCTCGTCGCGCTCTGCCATGCGCGCGCGCGGTTTCGGCCGCGGCGCGGCGGGCGCCGGCTCGACTTCCTTGCGCAGCGGCGTCACTTCGCCGATGGCCGCACGGAACAATGCGGCCGGATCTTCGTCTTCAGGGTGCGACATGCGCACAGGGTAAACCGCCGGCGCGAGCCTGCCTATGACGATTCGATGTCGGCCGTGACCGCCGGCAGGGTAGGACCGGCGGCTCGCATGCGGCACAATAGACGATGCCCTTGCAGGGTCGACCGCTTCCGCAGGGAAGCGCGACGGTCCCGCCCACACTGCACGGTGATGGAATCGAATTCTTGGAAAATCAAGCGGTTAAATCGAAGATGCGAATCCTGGTCAGCAATGACGATGGTGTCGACGCCGCAGGCATCCGGATGCTTGCCTCGGTCCTGCGCGAAGCCGGTCACGAAGTGACGGTGGTCGCACCCGACCGCGACCGTTCCGGCGCCAGCAACTCGCTGACCCTGGACCTGCCGATCCGCCTCAAGCGCATCGACCACTACACCGTCTCGGTAGCCGGCACGCCGACCGATTGCGTGCATCTGGCGCTGACTGGCCTGCTTGAATTCGAACCCGACATTGTCGTGTCCGGCATCAATAACGCCGCCAACCTCGGCGACGACGTGATCTATTCCGGAACCGTCTCTGCAGCGATGGAAGGCCGCTTCCTCGGCCTGCCGGCAGTAGCGGTCTCACTGGTCAGCCGCAATCACGATCCGAAGCACTTCGAGACCGCCGCGCGTGCCGCAGTCGAGATCGTTGCCCGGCTCAAGGCCGACCCGCTGCCCGCCGACACCATCCTCAACGTCAACGTGCCGGATCTGCCGTGGAACGAGGTCAAGGGCTTCGAGGTCACCCGCCTCGGCAACCGCCATCGCGCCGAAGGCTGCATCGCGCAGAAAGACCCGCGCGGCAATGAGGTGTACTGGATCGGTCCGGCTGGCCGCGAGCAGGACTCCGGCCCCGGCACCGATTTCCATGCGGTGCGCACCGGCCACATCTCGATCACGCCGATCCAGGTTGACCTGACCCGCTACCAGGCGCTGGAGAAGGTGGCCAGCTGGGTCGGCGGCCTCAGTGCTGCGCTGGACCAGCCGGCATGAGCCCGCGCCTGCGCCTGCAACCGGAAGCCGTCGGTATCGGCATGACCTCGCAACGTGTGCGCGACCGTCTGGTCGACCGCCTGCGTGAAGCAGGCATCGTCGACGAATCAACCTTGAATGCGATCCGGGTGGTGCCGCGCCATCTGTTCATCGATGAGGCGCTGGCGTCACGCGCCTACGAAGACACCGCACTGCCGATCGGCCATGGCCAGACCATTTCGCAACCCTGGGTGGTGGCGCGGATGACCGAGGCCGTGCTGCAGGTGGCACCCAAGCGGGTGCTGGAAGTGGGTACCGGTTCGGGCTACCAGGCCGCCGTGCTCGGTGCACTGGGCCTGGAGGTCTACACCGTCGAGCGCATCGGCGACCTGCTGCGCCAGGCGCGCAAGCGCTTTCGTGCGCTGGGCATGAACATCCGTACCAAGCATGATGACGGCCGCGTCGGTTGGGCCGAGCACGGTCCGTTCGATGCCATCGTGGTCACTGCAGCGGCGCCGGCGCTGGTCGATGTACTGATCGAGCAGCTCGCTGAAGGCGGCCGCCTGGTGGCCCCGGTCGGCGGCCCCAGTGCGCAGTCGCTGGTGCAGCTGGACCGCAGGGCCGACGGCAGCATCGAACAACACGTGCTGGCGCCGGTCACCTTCGTACCGCTGCTGTCTGGCATGCTGGACTAATCCACGGAGCAGGGTTGCATGAAGATTTTCGGGCCGCTGTACGAGCGGGCGATGAAGTGGGCGGCGCACGAACGCGCGCCGACCTATCTGACGGTATTGAGTTTCTTCGAGGCGATCATTTTTCCGGTGATGCCGGAAGTGATGCTGGCGCCGATGTGCGTGGCCCAGCCCAAGCGCGGCTGGTGGTTCGCGACTCTCAGCCTGGCCGGTTCAATGGTCGGTGCGGTGGTCGGCTATGCGCTGGGTCATTTCGCCTTCGAGGCGATCAAGCCACTGTTCGAAGCACTGGGCATGCTGCCGGCGATCGAGCAGGGCATCACCACCGTGCAGGCCAAGATGGCCGAGTCGCCGTGGGCGGTGTTCACCTTCCTGGTGCTGGGCGGCTTCATGCCCATCCCGATGAAGGTCTTCACGTGGGCATCGGGTATCGTCGGCGTACCGATGCCGCAGTACCTGTTGAGCATGCTGATCGGTCGTGGCAAGCGCGTGTTTGTGCTGGCCGCGGTCATCCGTATCGGTGGTGCGCGTGCCGAAGCGGCGCTGCGCCGCTGGATTGAACCGCTGGGCTGGATCGCCACCGCGTTGGTGGTGGTGCTGATCGCCTGGCTTGTATGGAGGTCGAAGTTCGCATGAATCCTGATCGTCTGAGCAAGGGAGTGCGCATCGGCGCGCTGGCGTTGCTGGTTTCCACCCTGGCCGCCTGCGGCACCGCTACCGTGGTTCGTCCTGGTGGTGGCAGCACCGGTGGCGGCGTGAGCACGCCGAAGACCTCGGTGCCCAAGCCGGGGCAGACCGTGGTCGTGCGCAAGGGTGACACCATCTATGCGCTGGCCCGCATCCACGACATCACCCCGGCCGACCTGATTGCCTGGAACAGCCTGGACAACCCCTCGTCGATCCATCCGGGGCAGGTGATCCGGCTGTATCCGGCGGGTGCCAGCGGTGGCCGCGCACCGACCACGGTGGTGACCCCGCCACGTTCCGGCGGCAGCACCGCAGGCAGTACTGCACCGACCACGGCGCCGGCCGGTCCGGTGAAGAGCAACATCGCATGGCGCTGGCCGGCCGATGGCGCCGTCGTGGGCCGCTATGTGGCGGGTGATGCGACCAAGCAGGGCGTGGATATCGCGGGCACCAGCGGCCAGGCGGTCAAGGCCACTGCCAATGGCGTGGTGGTGTATTCCGGTGCCGGCCTGGTCGGCTACGGCGAGCTGATCATCATCAAGCACAGCGATCAGTGGTTGTCGGCCTACGGTCATAACCGCAAGCGACTGGTGAATGAAGGCCAGAGCGTGAAGGCCGGTGAGCAGATCGCGGAGATGGGCCGTACCGGCGCGAACCGCGACATGGTCCACTTCGAGATCCGCTACAACGGCAAGCCGGTCGACCCGCAGCAGTACCTGCCGGCGCGCTGATCAGCGCGCTACGAGTTGCCGCATTCACTGTAGAGCCGAGCCTAGGCTCGGCTGCCTGTCGTCGCCATGCGGCGCCGCCCGAGCATGGGCTCGGGCGCTGGGTGTCGCGTTTCAACCTTCCCGGCGAGCCGGGGACGCGGCATGCTTCTGCGTATCCCAACCGAGCCCGTTGCCGCGTATGAGTCGTCTTGCCTCCACTCTGCTGCTGCTCATCGTCGCGCCGCTGGCTGCCGCAGCCAGTGATCCGCGTGACGTGGTCACCCGCCTCTACGCCACAGTCCAGGCCCCTGCTTCGAGTGAAGAGGTCATCAGACCGTTGCTCGGCGATGCCCTGAGCGCGGCCATCAATGCGCAACGCGCATACGAGAGGGCTTGCACCGTGCTGGCCGCGCACGACGAGAAGCCGCATATGCTCGACCAGAGTCCCTACCTGATGGCCCCAGATCGACCGGAGACGGTGAGGGTGGGAAGGCCAGGGCCGATTGGCAGCGCGACGTGGGTCCAGGTCGACATGGCCGTGGGCGACTATCGCTGGACCGACCGGGTCCTGCTGCAAAGGCAGGGCCAGGACTGGAAGGTCATGGACATCCGCTGGGGCCAGGGCGGTAACCTGATCGGGCGGCTGAAGCAGTTCTCCGCCTTCCGATGCACCGCTTCTGGCAGCTAGCGCCGGGGTGCACCCGGCGGCTCGAAATCAGCCTTCCAGAATGAAGGCGGCCGCGACCTTGCGGCCTTCGCCGGCCAGGATGTTGAAGGTGCGCGCGGCGGCCGGGTTGTTCATCACTTCCAGACCGATGCCACGGCTCAGGCACGCAGCCATCACCACCGCCGGCGGGAACACCTGGCGGTCGCCGGTGCCCAACACGATCAGCGCCGGATTCAGCGCCAGGATCGGCTCAAGGTCAGCCAGCTGCAGCGCGGTGGCGCTCACTACCGGCCATTGCGTGACCAGCTGGTCCGGGGTCAGGAAGAAACTGCTGCCCAGCACCTGGTCATTCACCTTGGCCGAGCGGCCATCGGCGGCACGCAGGCTGTAGGCGTAATCGGGCGGTTCGTGGTTCAGCTGCATGGCAGTAAGGCGATCAGCCGCGCGGCAGCACGATCTGGCGCTGTTCCTTGCTCGGGCGGTACAGCACGGCGACGTGGCCGATGCGCTGCACCAACGCGCTCTCGGTGGCTTCGACGATCTCGCCGATCATCACGTCACGGGCGTCGCGGTCTTCGGCAGCGACCTTCACCTTGACCAGCTCGTGGCGCTCCAGCACTTCGTTCAGCTCAGCGATGAAGGCCGGGGTCACGCCCTTGCCGCCGGTCTGCAGCAGGGCCTTCAGGTCGTGGGCTTGGCCGCGCAGGAAACGGGTCTGGGAAGCGGTCAGGGCGATGGACATGCAGGAAAACACGGTTGAATGGGGCGATCAGGGTATCATGAGGACCCCATCAGCCCCTATTTTCAATGGCTACCCGCAGCAAAAGCAGCCAGCGCTGGCTCAAGGAACACTTCTCCGACCCCTTCGTGAAGAAGGCCCAGGCCGAAGGCATGCGCTCACGCGCCGCCTACAAGCTCGAAGAGCTGCTGGAACGTGACCGGTTGCTGAAGCCGCACATGGTGGTGGTCGACCTCGGCGCAGCCCCGGGCGGCTGGTCTCAGCAGGTTCGGAGACAGATCGGCGACACCGGCCGCGTCCTGGCATTGGACATCCTGGACATGCCGCCGCTGGCCGGCGTGGAGTTCCTTCATGGTGACTTCAGGGAAGAAACCGTTCTATCGCAGTTTGAAGCCATGCTCGGGGATCAGCCGGTAGACCTTGTGCTGTCGGACATGGCCCCCAATAAGAGTGGTGTAGGCGCGGTCGACCAGCCGCGGATGATGCACCTGGCGGAGCTGGCCCTGGATTTTGCCGACAACCACCTGAAGACCGGTGGGGCGTTCCTGATCAAGCTGTTCCAGGGTGAAGGCTTTGACGACTACGTGCGTGACATGCGCCGCCGGTACGACAAGGTCTCCATCCGCAAGCCGGAAGCGTCGCGCAAGCGCTCCCCCGAGGTGTATGCCTTGGGTCAGGGAAAACGCGCCCACATGAAGTAAGCTCGCAACGTACGCAAGTTCGACCCCAACGCAACGCCAGCACTGAGAGGAACACCGGAGCCAATGAGGATGAACGACTTGACCAAGAACCTCCTGCTATGGGTGGTCGTCGCCGTCGTGCTGATGGTGGTCTTCCAGAGCTTCTCGCCCAAGACCTCCGGGGCCGGGGCGCAGGGCGCGTCGTATTCGCAGTTCCTGGACCAGGTGGACAGCGGCAACGTGCAGAAGGTCGCCTTCGGCGGCGACATGCGCGGCGGCACCAGCCAGCTCACCTACACCACCCGCGGCGGCCAGTCGGCCACCATCACCGCACCGTTCGATCGTGACCTGATCAACGTGCTGCGTACCAAGAACGTGGAAATCGTGCAGGAAGAGCCGTCCAGTGGCATCTCCCTCGGCGCGATCCTGATGAATTTCCTGCCGGTCATCCTGATCATCGGCTTCTGGCTGTTCATCATGCGCCAGATGCAGGGCGGTGGCGGCGGCGCCAAGGGCGCGATGTCCTTCGGCAAGTCGCGCGCCAAGCTGCAGGGCGAGGACCAGATCAAGGTCACCTTCGCCGACGTCGCTGGCTGCGACGAGGCCAAGGAAGAAGTGGGCGAGCTGGTCGACTTCCTGCGCGACCCGTCCAAGTTCACCAAGCTGGGCGGCAAGATTCCGCGCGGCGTGCTGATGGTGGGCCCGCCGGGTACCGGCAAGACGCTGCTGGCCAAGGCCATCGCCGGCGAAGCCAAGGTGCCGTTCTTCTCGATCTCCGGTTCGGACTTCGTGGAAATGTTCGTCGGCGTCGGCGCCAGCCGCGTGCGCGACATGTTCGAGCAGGCCAAGAAGCACGCGCCGTGCATCATCTTCATCGACGAAATCGACGCTGTCGGCCGTCACCGTGGCGCCGGCCTTGGCGGCGGTCATGACGAGCGCGAGCAGACCCTGAACCAGCTGCTGGTCGAGATGGACGGTTTCGAAGGCGGCGAAGGCGTGATCGTGATCGCCGCGACCAACCGTCCGGACGTGCTGGACCCGGCGCTGCTGCGTCCCGGCCGTTTCGACCGCCAGGTGGTGGTCGGCCTGCCGGACGTGAAGGGCCGCGAGCACATCCTGAAGGTGCACATGCGCAAGCTGCCGCTGGCCGACGATGTCGAGCCGATGGTGATCGCGCGTGGTACCCCGGGCTTCTCCGGCGCCGACCTGGCCAACCTCTGCAACGAGGCCGCCCTGTTCGCCGCGCGTGGCAACGAGAAGGAAGTCCGCATGGACCACTTCGACCGTGCCCGCGACAAGATCCTGATGGGTGCCGAGCGCCGCTCGATGGCCATGAGCGAAGAAGAGAAGACCCTCACCGCCTACCACGAAGCCGGTCATGCCATCGTCGGCCGCCTGGTGCCCGAGCATGACCCGGTCTACAAGGTCACCATCATCCCGCGCGGCCGTGCGCTGGGTGTGACCATGTACCTGCCGGAAGGCGACAAGTACTCGATGAACCGCGTGGCGATCAAGTCTCAGCTGTGCTCGCTGTACGGTGGCCGCGTGGCCGAGGAGCTGATCTTCGGTGCCGACAAGGTCACCACCGGCGCCTCCAACGACATCGAGCGCGCCACCAAGATGGCTCGCAACATGGTCACCAAGTGGGGCCTGTCCGACCAGCTCGGCCCGATCGCCTATGGCGAGGAGGACGACGAGGTGTTCCTGGGCCGTTCGGTCACCCAGCACAAGAGCGTGTCCAACGACACCGCGCGCCGCATTGACGAGGAAGTGCGCAACATCCTCGACGAGGCTTACGCACGCACCACCGAGCTGATGACGGCCAACCTGGACAAGCTGCACGCGATGTCCCAGCTGCTGCTGCAGTACGAGACCATCGACGCGCCGCAGATCGACGCCATCATGGAAGGCCGCGATCCGCCGCCGCCGGCCGGCTGGAACAAGTCGAACAAGGACGGCGGCAACGACAAGGGCGGCGACGCCCGTCCGCTGCCGCCGATCGCAGGCCCGGCCGAATCGCACTGACGGCCCGCTGCAGGTAACACCAGACGAGGCCGGGGCAACCCGGCTTCGTCGTTTCCGGGCCCCACTGGCCCATCCCGAAGACCCGATCTGACGCTGGAGCCCGCATGTCCACCCCGAAGCCCGAACCGATTTCCCACACTGTCGAAATGGTCATCGCCACCATGGTCGGCGTGGGTGTAGGCCTGGGTGCCGACAACCTGTTGCTGGGCTGTGTGGTGGGTATCGGTGTCGGCATCGTGCTGAGCATTGCCAAGACCCTGTACGTGGACCGCAAGCGCCGCCGTCGTTGAGGGGTATCGGCAGGGCTGCGCCCTGCACCTGCTACGAGCCGGAGCAACAGCAACAGCAGCATCAGGTTTCTGGGGATGGTGGGGCGGTGTGGGTTGGCAGGACACGCCGTAAACCCGTCCCTGGGGGCTCGATGGCGCCATCCATGGCGCCAACGGTCCTGCCAACCCACACCG
>NZ_JBXAWS010000023.1:0-56887 GCF_057292075.1 Stenotrophomonas sp. 1L-E-5-B-C3 | reverse complement strand
CATCAAACTGAAACTGAAAGGTCTCAGCCCGATAAAGTACCGGGAGCAGGCCCAATCGGCCGCCTGACCCCGTCCAAGTCTCGGGGGTCACTTCATCCCTGGGGGCTTGGCCGCGGCATCCATGCCGCGGACACCCCCGCCCCGCCTACCCACCCGGCCTTGGACAAGTTCCTGTCTCCGTTCCACCACGGGAAGATCAAGAAAAAAAGCAAAAGCAAAAGCAAAAGCAAAAGCAAAAGCAACGGCGGTTGGCTGGCGGCCTCGGCTTTGCGAGCGAAGCGACCCGCTTTCGCTCTTGTTGTTGATTTCCCGTGGTGGTTCGGCGACCGGAATCTGTCAGGGGTCGGGCGGGTGGGATTGGCGGGGTATCCGCGCCATGGATGGCGCGGCTAAGCCTCCAGGGACGGATTCACGGCGTCCCCGCCAATCCCACCCGCCCGCCCCCCCCTCTGAAACCCAGCTTTCAGCGACCAACCCAACCCCACCACGGAGGGGCTCCGCCATTCGCCGATCGCCCGCCGCAGGCGGCTTTTCGCGCTGCAGCATGCCGGCAGGCAAACCTGCGCCATCATGGACACCCCGCCCCCGCCTGGACCGTCCCATGCAGCAGTACCTGCTTCTGATCTACATCGAGCCTGCCTTGCTGCAGGCGCTGCCCACCGAGGAATTCAACGCGCTGATGCGCGATTGCCTCGCCCACGCCGACAAGCTGCAGGCCGAGGGCACGCTATTGGCCGCGCAGAAACTGCAGCCGGTCGACACCGCGCAGACCCTGCGCGTGCGCGATGGCCACAGCCGCGTACTGGATGGCCCGTTCGCAGAAACCCGCGAACTGCTGGCCGGTTTCAACCTGATCGTCGCCCGCGACCGCGACGAAGCCATGCGCATCGCCCGCGACTTCCCGTGGGCGCGCTTCGGCAGCATCGAGGTGCGGCCACTGGAAGACATGGACGCCGAGCGCGAACGCTGCGGCGCCCCGGCTGCGGCTATGGCAGCAGCCGTACTCTGATCTCGCGCGGGCCCACGCCTTCGTTACCGCTGTAGTCGCGCACGCTGGCGCGCACGATGTACTCGCCCGGCGGCAGCGCCGCCGGCTGCCAGCGCCCGGTTTCCATCAGGCCATCACGCACGGTGTTGGTGGCCAGGTAACGGAACCGGGTCACCGCACTGCCATGCACCGTGATACCGCTGTCCGGTGCGTAGGCCACGCGCACCGCTTCCATCTGCGGCGGCATGCGGTTGAACACGATGTTCCAGCGCGGCTGCTCGTAACCCTGCAGCGGCTGTCCCCCAGCATCGAGGATCTGGTAGCCCACCTGGTACATGCCCAGCCGGCGCCGCGGCAGGTTGTTGTCGACCTGGTCCCAGGCCTCGACCACGATCTGCACGCCACGTCCCTGCCGCGCCAGCATCACCACGCCGTCGCTGCCCGCCGCCAGCGGCTGGTCGTTGTCGTCCAGCAGCGCCACATCGGTGATGCGCGGTGCGAAGTGGTCGGCGTAGTTATGGAAACCCAGCGCCACGGCGTTGGTTTCGAAGCCGCCGGTGCCCACCGCCAGGTGCACGTGCGCCTGGTTGTTGATGCTGCCCAGGCGATCGCCAACGTGGATGCGCGTGCCGCGACGCACGCGCATCCGCTCCAGCTTGCCCTGCTCGTCGTACAGCGCCTGCCAGCGCGCATCGAACGGCTGGTCACGCGGGGTGCGGCCGACCCGCATGTGGATGTACTTGAGGCGGTCCACTGCCAGGCCCTCGGCCTGCCCACCCAGGCTCCACGCCGCTACCGGGCTGCTGATCTTGCCATCGGCGATCGCCAACACGGTCTGGCCGACATCGCCGCGCACATCGAAACCACCGTGCAGGTGGTGGCGGCTCTCGCCCTTGAAGTTGCCGCGCACCTCGCCCAGCGTGCCCACCACTTCATGCCAGCCGTCCTGGGGTGCCAACGGCCAGCGCCCACCGGTGTCCGGCAACGCTGCATCGGCAGCGGGCCCGACCAGCGCCGGTGCCGGCAAATCACCCACCGGCAGCGGGCGCAGGCGGTGCAGGCGATAGCTGGCGGAATCGGCGACCAGCACGCTGCCATCGGCATCCATCGCCAGACCACTGGGGCGGGCCAGGCGTGGCAGGCGGCCGTTGCCCACCAGCGCGATCTGGTGGCCCTGCGGTGTTACCTGCACGATGCGGCCATCAAGGTCACCCACGTACAGCACGCCGTCGTGCGTGGTGGCCAGCGACAACGGCCCATTGATCACGCCGCCATCGCCCAGCAGCGTGCTGACCATGCCGTCGGCACCGACCCGACGCACCGCATTGTTGAACAGGCCGGCCACCAGCAGCGCGCCATGGGCATCGAAGGCCAGCGCCACCGGCGTATCGAAGCGCGCCGCGACGCCCAGGCCATCGGCCAGCCCCGGGCGCTCGCCGCCGGCCAGGGTACGCACGTTGCCGTCGGTGCCGATCACCCGGATGCGGTCGTTGAAGGTGTCGGCCACATAGACCTGGCCCTGCGCGTCCACCGCGATGCCCATCGGTGCATCGAAGCGCGCTTGCGCGGCCGGTCCATCGGCGTACCCCTGCTCGCCACCGGCCAGCGTGGTCACCTGGCCATCGGTGCCGATGCGGCGGATGGCATGGTTGCCGGTGTCGGCCACGTACAGGTTGCCCTGCGCATCGGCGGCGATGCCCGACGGCGTATTGAAGCTGGCCTGCAGCGCCGGGCCATCGATGCGCCCCTCGCCCTGCCCGGCCACGGTCTCGATGCGGCCATCCGGCTGGCGGCGGCGGATGCGGTTGTTGTCGCCGGCATCGGTGAAGTAGATGCTGCCATCGGCACTGCGCAGCAACGCATAGGGATCGGCGAAGCGGGCCTGCGCGGACGCACCATCGCGGTCACCGGGATGACCGTCGCCGGCCAGCATCTCGATCTGCGCGGTCCAGGCCAGTGGCGTGGGCGCCGGGCCTGCCGGTTCAGCCAAGGTCTGCAGCGGTGAATCCCACCAGGTCGCGGCCAATGCCACCGCCGTTGCCAACGCGACCCCTGCCGCCATCCATTGCCACCGTGCCATCGTGCTGCGTTGCCTCTGCCTGCAATCTGAAGAGGCACCGACGATAGACGCTGCGCGCGCGATCCGCCATGGCCAAACGTACTCCTGATCGCCAGAGTTCCATCCATCGCGCTTGTCCTCGCTGGCTGCAGCAGGTTCAATGCTCTTCCCACGGATGGAGAATCTCCATGCCCCGCGTTCTCCCCCTCACTGCCCTGCTGCTGGCCGCACTGGCGGGCAGCCCCGCCTCCGCCTCCATCGCGGTGGCACCACAGAAGCCGTCCGTCACCAGCGACGCGGTGCATACGGCCTATGCCACCCGTTGGGACGAAGCGATCCAGCAGTCACGCAGCGGTAACACGCTGGGCGCGTTGATCGCCATGGAACAGCTGATGGAAGATCCGCTGCTGGACGATTTCG
This sequence comes from Stenotrophomonas sp. 1L-E-5-B-C3, assembly GCF_057292075.1. Taxonomy (NCBI): domain Bacteria; kingdom Pseudomonadati; phylum Pseudomonadota; class Gammaproteobacteria; order Lysobacterales; family Lysobacteraceae; genus Stenotrophomonas; species Stenotrophomonas sp. 1L-E-5-B-C3. The sequence goes on along the minus strand of NZ_JBXAWS010000023.1, from coordinate 53,420 downwards.
ATGCCGAGCATCGCGGTCGCGCCGCGCAGGTGGCGGGCTGGACCGCATTGATGCAGAAGAAGCCGGCGCAGGCCCGGCGCTATCTGCAGCGGGCGCAGGAGTCGTTGCCGGACGATGCACAGATCCTGCTGACCCTGGTGTCGCTGGAACTTTCCGAAAACCAGCCGGCTCCGGCTACCCGGTACCTGGTGCAGGCGCTGAAGCACGCCGAGGGCCCGCTGCCGATCGAGCGCCAGCCGATCAACTACCTGCAGTACCGCCTGCGCGACCAGCCACAACGACGCATGGAACTGCTGCAGGCGCTGTTCGACAACGGCTGGAAGGGCGGTGGCGTGGAGCCGACCGGGCTGTGGCTGGCGTTGGCCACGCTGCAGGCCGACAACGGCCGCGGCGACGACATCCCGACCACGCTGGCACGCATCAATGGCCCGGCCGAAATCATCCGCCTGCGCAGTGACAAGCGCTTTGATCGCTATGTCGACCGCGGCGATGCACGCTTCGATCCGGTGCAGGCCGCACAGAAGCATCTCGATGAGCTGCGTGTGTCTGGCCTGCTCGACCGCGCCCTGGACGCGCGCATGGCCGAGTTCAGCAATACGCTGCTGATGCTCGACCGCAACGAGGAAGTCCTGGCCCTGACCGATGGCATGGCCCGCGCAGCGGCCGAAGGCGAATCCCCGTCGGCGGCCGAAGCCGAATGGGTCGCGTGGCTGCTCAACAGCCGGCTCACCGCGCTGCGTCGGTTGGGGCGCACCGACGATGCGCTGGCCACCGCCAAGCTGGCTGCGCGCATCGGTGCGCTGGGCCCGGATGGCGCCGAGCACCAGTTCAACGTCGGCTTCGTGCTCAGTTCGCTGGGCCGCCTGCAGGACGCCACCGCAGCGGTGAATGACATGCAGGGCCTCGGCGGCTACGGCAAGGCAGCACAGGCGTTGCTGCAGTTTGCCGCCGCGCGCGAACGTGGCGATGCCAAGGCCATGGACGCTGCTCGCGCGGCGATCCTCGCCGAGGGCGACGACGCCCGCCTGTTCCATCGCGAAATGCTGCTGGACGAGGGCAATCTCGATGGCGCGGCCGCCGTGCTGATCGAGCAACTGCGCTCCCCCGTCGAGCGAGGCGAGACACTGGCCTCCCTGCAGGACATGCGTACCTATCCGTCGCTGCCCGGTGACGTGAAGATCGATGCGGCCTGGCGTGCGCTGAAGCAGCGCGCCGACGTGCAGGCAGAAGTCACCCGCGTTGGCCGCATCGAACGCTACGAACTGGTCGGCAGCGCGACCTCACGCTGAGCAGGCCCCCTGTAGAGCCGAGCCCATGCTCGGCTGCCGGCACCATGAGCCGAGCATGCGCTCGGCTCTACACGACACATCCAGCACCGCCAGCCTATCGCGCGGGCACTTCGGTACGGATGCCCATCGCTTCGCGGTAGCGCGCATACAGGGCCATCACCTTGTCCACGTAGGCCAGGGTCTCGGCATAGGGCGGCACGCCCTTGTAACGGGTGACCGCTCCGATGCCGGCGTTGTAGGCGGCGGCGGCCAGTGGCCGATCACCGTTGTAGCGGCGCAGCAGCGCGCGCATGTAGCGGGCGCCGCCATCGATGGACTGCTGCGGCGAGAACGGATCGCTCACCCCGTACTCCTGCGCGGTATCCGGCATCAGCTGCATCACGCCCTGTGCGCCCTTGGTCGAGACCGCCAGCGCGTCGAAATTGCTTTCGGCGTGGGCGATCGCGCGCAACCATGCGTCATCCACGCCGGTGGCCTTGGCCGCGGCCTTGAACTGCTTGGCATGCTGCGCCAGCTGCGGCTTGCCGACCTTGCCCAGGCCTTCGTGCGCGGGCTCACCCGGTGGCGTGGCCACGGTGAACTTCAGGAATACCCGCGATCCGGGCAGGTTGCGGGTGGAATAGACCAGCGCGCCGTCCTGCTCGCGTTCGTACAGCACGCCACTGAACACGCCCATGTTGCCCCACAGATTCGGGGCCTGGACGGCGTTGTCGTCGATCTCCTTCGGCGTGCAGCGCGAGCCGGGTTCGGGAGCGGTGGCCAGGCTGACAGTATTGCCCTGCACGCAGCGGTAGACCGTGCGCGCGGCGGCCAGCCCGGGCCACAGGCTGGGCAGCAGCAACAGCGCGAGCAGGAGGGGGTGGCGGGACATGGCGGCCGGATGATCCGGCCGCGCCCGCTAACACCAAGTGAATGGGGGATTTGGCAGGGCTGCGCCCTGCACCTGCAGAGGCCAGATCACACGCAACGGCAAAGGCCGATCTCCTGCGGGGAGGCGGGGTGGGTCCACTGGCGGGAGACGCCGTAAACCCATCCCTGGGGGCTTGGCCGCGGCATCCATGCCGCGGACACTCCCGCCAGCGGACCCACCCCGCCTTCGATAGTTCCCTGCGGCTGATAGCAGATCCACGCCATGCGTGGATGACACGTCTGGAGACGATGGATCAATCGATGGAACGAAGACGTTGGATCACTTCGCGGTCCTGCGTCGCACCCAGTACCCCACGCCCAGCAGCACGAACCACGCCGGGCTGGCGATCAGGGCTTGGCGGGTATCGGCCTGCAGGCTCAGGAGAACCAGCACGCCTGCGAAGAACACCAGGCACGCCCAGCACATGGCAACGCCACCGGGCATCTTGAAGATCGAGGCGGCGTGGCGCTCCGGGTAGCGGCGGCGGTAGACCATGTAGGCCACCAGGATCAGCGACCAGACGAAGATGAAGAGCACCGTCGCCAGCGTGGTGACCAGGGTGAAGGCGGTCACCAGGTTGGGGATCAGGTAGATCAGCAGCGTGCCGCCGAGCAGGCACAGGCAGGAGAACAGCAGGCCGCGTGCCGGCACTGCGGCGCGCGAGAGCTTCGACAACCCGCGCGGCGCGTGGCCCTCTTCGGCCAGGCCGTACAGCATGCGGCTGGTGGAGAAGATGCCGCTGTTGGCCGAGGAGGTGGCCGAGGTCAGCACCACGAAGTTGATCAGGCTGGCCGCGGCGGGGATACCGGCCAGCACGAACAGTTGCACGAACGGGCTCTTGTCCGGCACCACCTGGCGCCACGGGGTGACGGCCATGATCGCGATCAGCGCCAGCACGTAGAAGATGATGATGCGCACCGGGATCGAGTTGATCGCCTTGGGCAGGTTGCGCTCGGGGTTGGCGGTCTCGGCGGCGGTGGTGCCGACCAGCTCGATGCCGACGAAGGCGAACACCGCGATCTGGAAACCGGCGAAGAAGCCGACCAGGCCCATCGGGAACATGCCGCCGTCATTCCACAGGTTGGACAGCGCGGCGGTATGGCCGCTGGGCGAAGTGAAGCCCCACGCCACCAGGCCCGCACCGGTGATGATCAGCGCACAGATCGCCACGATCTTGATCAGCGCGAACCAGAATTCCATCTCACCGAACAGCTTCACCGTCACCAGGTTCAGCGCCAGCAACAGCATCACGCAGGCCAGTGCCGGTATCCAGGCATCCAGCCCCGGGAACCAGAACTGCGCATAGGCGGCGATGGCGATCACATCGGCGATGGCGGTGACGATCCAGCAGAACCAGTACGTCCATCCACAGAAGAAGCCGGCCCAGGGACCAAGCAGGTCGGTGGAAAAGTCGATGAAGGATTTGTACTGCAGGTTGGACAGCAGCAGCTCGCCCATCGCGCGCATCACGAAGAACAACATCGCACCGATGATCAGGTAGACGAAGACGATGGACGGACCGGCCAGGCTGATGGTCTTGCCCGAGCCCATGAACAGGCCGGTGCCGATGGCACCGCCGATGGCGATCAGCTGCAGGTGGCGGTTGGACAGGCTGCGGCGCAGGTGCTCGGGGGGCGTTGCGGGCTCGGTCATGGGCGTGCACTGAGGCGGGCGAAGCGTTCGACGTTAGTCCTCCCCGGCCCGGAGCGCCAGCGCCGGACGGCCCGATCACGTCAATCGCGGTCGCTTTCATCACATTGTGACCGAATACCGGATTCGTCCCATTCCGCCCGGCCCGGCGCCATGCTCAGATAGCCGCACCTGCCCAAGGACCGGCCCCGACCATGCGCCCTGACCTGCCTGCCCCGCCGGAGCTCCAGCCATGAGCCGCCTGCGCATCATCATTGGTGGCACCGCGCTGGCGCTGCTGGCCGCAGCGGTGCCGATCGCGGTGATGGCCTATGCCACCTGGGACCGTGCGGTCAGTGTCGAGCAGCAGCGCCTGCGCGACATCGCCGGCCGCGCGCTGCGCCGTTCCGACCAGTCCTACCATGACGCGCTGGCCGCGCTGAAGTCGGCGGAGGCGGGCGCCCATGTGCCGTGCAGCCCGGACCATATCCAGCGCATGCAGACCCTGGTGATGACCACGCCGTCGATCGACCAGATGGGCTATTTCGAAGGCGGCACGCTGCGGTGCACGTCGTGGGGCCCGTTCCTGGCCGATGTGAAGCAGCCCAAGGCCGACCATGTGACCAGCGAAGGGGCCGGCATCGCGGTGGACGTGCGCCCCGAAGCCAGCGGCCGCCGCCAGGTGCTGTCGATCCTGTACGGCGCCTACGACGTACTGGTCGACCCGCGCCGTTTCGTCGATGTCATCGCAGACCCCAACGTGCGCCTGGCCCTGGCCAGCCCGGACGGCCGCCTGCTGGCCAAGCAGGACGGCATGGATCCGGCGCTGCTGGAGACCCTGCTGCGCAACCCGGGCGAAGGGCTGGACCACAACACCCTCTACGCCACCGCCCGCAATGGCGAATGGCTGGCGATCGCCACCACGCCACGCACGGCACTGGCCGCCACCTTCCGCCAGCAGGCATGGCTGTACGTACCGCTCGGGTTGCTGATGGCTGCCGTGGGTGCCGGCCTGGTGATCTGGCTGTCGCGCCGCCGGCTGTCGCTGCGCGGCGAACTGGCCACGGCGATCCGCCGCCGCGAGCTGTACCTGCACTACCAGCCGATCATCGAACTGGATACCGGCATCTGCGTCGGCGCCGAAGCATTGATTCGCTGGCAGCGTCAGGATGGCACCCAGGTCCGCCCCGACCTGTTCATTCCCCTGGCCGAAGAGACCGGCATGATCGGCGCGATCACCGACCTGGTGATCGAGAACGTGGTGCGCGACATGCGCGAGCTGCTGGTGGCCGACCGCAGCGCGCACATCGCGATCAATCTCGCCGCCGAGGACATCAGCAGTGGTCGTGCATTGAAGTTGATCGCCAAGCACATGGCCGGCAGCGGCATCCTGCCGCAGCAGATCTGGATGGAAGCGACCGAGCACGGCTTCCTCGACCTGGACCGCGCACGCACGATGCTGGCGCAGGCTCGCCGGGCCGGCCACAGCGTGGCGATCGATGACTTCGGCGTGGGCTTTTCCAGCCTGCAGTACCTGGAGCAGCTGCCACTGGATGCACTGAAGATCGACAAGTCGTTCATCGATGCGATCGGCACCGAGAGCGCCACCAGCCCGGTCACGCCGCACATCATCGACATGGCCAAGGAGCTGGGCCTGTGGGTGGTCGCCGAGGGCGTGGAGACCGAGGCACAGCTGGCGTATCTGCATACCCGGAAGGTCGAGTTCGCGCAGGGTTGGCTGTTCTCGCGGCCGCTGCCCCGCGATGAGTTCGTGGTGTTTCATCAGAAACGGCAGCAGCGCTATGGCGCGGCGCGGGAGCACATGCAGAACCCGCGGAGCGTGCCGATCGAGCGTGAGGGGATCGAGTAGGACGGCCAACGGCGGAGCCCCTCGTGGTGGGTCGCACTCGGCGGAACCGTCGGGGTGGGCCGGGTGGGTGGGCTGCGCAGGGGGCGCTGCAAGTACGTCCATGTAAGCTCGGTCGCCGCATCCATGCGGCTCACGCCCCTGCGCAGCCCACCCACCCGGCCACGGACACATTGCGGTGGCGTCCCACCACGGAATCAACAGAAGAGAGCAAAAGCAAACGCGGGTCGCTGCGCTCGGTGGATCCACGCCATGCGTGGATGACGTGGACCACGGTAGTGCCGGCCGCTGGCCGGCACCTCGGTAACGTCTGGTCTGCGCCTACGCCCAGGCCTTCGGCCGTGCCAGCAGCCACGCCGCGCTCACCGCCAGCAACAGCAACGGCAGCCAGCCCAGCTGGCTCGGGCCGCTGGCCTGCAACAGCACGCCACCGGCGACGCCACCGCCGGCAATCGCCAGGTTCCAGCCGGTCACCAGCATCGACTGCGCCAGATCCGCGGCAGCACCCGCGCGACGTGCCAGTGCGGTCTGGAACAGGGTTGGCACGGCGCCGAACGCCACGCCCCACAGGATCGTCGCCAGCAGCAGCGCCGTTGCCTGTCCCGGCCACAGCAGCAGGGCCAGCACCGGCAGCAGGAAGCCGATCACCGCCGCCCACACCAGCGCACGCAAGTGGCGATCCACGCCCCAACCGGCAATGCCGATACCGACGATGGCAGCCACACCGAAGGCCAGCAGCAGGCGGTCCAGCCATGGGCCGGCTCCGGCGTCCACCGCCAGCGGTTCGATGTAGGTGTACAGCACGTTGTGCGCCAGCACGTACAGCACCATCACCAGCAACGCGCTGCGTACACCGGGCATGCGCCACACCGTGCCCAATGACGTGCGCTGGCCGGCACCGGCGGCGGGCAACGCCGGCAGTGTCCAGCGCGCGTACGCCAGCAGCCCGACACCCAGTACGCTCATCAACACGAACGCCCAGCGCCAGCCGATCTGTTGGCCCAGCAGCGTGCCCGCCGGTACGCCCAGCGACAGCGCCAGCGGTGAACCGACCATCGCCACTGCAATCGCGCGGCCCTGCAGTGACGGCACCACCATGCGTGCGGCGTAGCCGGCCACCAGCGACCACAGCAGGCCACCACAGACGCCAGCAAGGAAGCGCGCGGCAAGGATCAGCGGATAGCTGCTGCTCACGGCGGTCAGCGTGTTGACCACCACGAAGCCGGCAATGGCGGCCAGCAACAAGGGGCGCCGCGGCAGGCGCTGGGTCAGCGCGGTCATCGGCAGTGCGGCCATCACCGAACCCAGTGCATACACGCTGACCAGCTGGCCCACCCCCGCATCACTCACACCCAGGCTCTCGCCCATCGGTCGCAGCACACCGGCCGGCAGGGTCTCGGTCAGCAGGGTGATGAAGCCGCCACCCGCAAGCGCCAGCAGGCCGGCCCACGGCAGGCGTGTGGCTTCGCCGGCGGGACTCGCCGCATCAATGGCATGACCGCTCATCGCGCAGCCTCCAGATCAGCATAGACGGCGTCACGCAGTTCATCGACGAAGGCGCCATCCATGCCTTCGTACAGGGTGTTGGTCAGCGCCACCACGCTCAGCCCGCGCGCGGGATCAACGAACCAGCTGTGGCCATAGGCACCGCCCCAGCGCCAGCTGCCTTCGCTTTGTGGCGTGCCACTGGCGGCGGCATCGCGCAGCACCGCAAAGCCCAGCCCGAAGCCCCAGCCGGCCGGCTCCGGCGGCCCCTGCTCGCCCACCTGCGGAGTGGCCATCTCGGCCACCAGCGCGGGCGGCAACAGATTCGAGGCCTGTACGTCGCGCAGTGCTTCCAGCACCGCCATCACCTCGTCGGCGCTGCCAATCAGTCCAGCACCGGCCGAAGGGAAACGGCTGGCATCGGTAGCACGGGCGAGGCTGTATTCGATGCCGACCGTACCCTCGAACGGTGCGACCACTTCGCCTTCCTGCAGGCGATGCGGCTGCGGCGTGTCACTCACATACGGCGTGGCCAGCCGTGCAGCATCGGTGGTCGCGAATGCGGTGTCGCGCAGGCCCAAGCGTGCGGCCAGCAAGCGCTCGAACAGTGCCTGCAGCGTTTCACCGGTCGCGGCTTCGGCCACGGCACCGGCCACATCCACGCCCAACGAGTACAACCATTGGCTCCCCGGCTCGAACAGCAGCGGCGCCTGCGCGATGCGATGCACGTTGTCGGCCAATGTCAGCGGATTCGCATCCATGCCATCGCTGACGCCGGCCCGGGCGTACGGGCCATCCGCATCGGCTTCGAGGAAGCGGTAACCCAGCCCGCTGCTATGGCTGAGCAGTTGGCGCAGGCTGATCGGCGGCGTACTGCCATCGGCCAGCGCCGGGCGGAAGTCCGGTAACCAGCGCTGTACCGGCGCATCCAGGTCCAGCACGCTATCGGCCACCAGACGCAGGATCACCGTGGTCAGCAGCGGCTTGCTGACCGATGCCAGCCGGAACAACTGCTCGCGCTGCATCGCGGCGCCCGATTCACGATCGGCCAGGCCGGTGGCGCTGGCATGACGCAGCACGCCGTGCTCGCGCACCAGCACCACCGCGCCGACCAGGCGTTGCGGGTGGACCTGCTGCAGCAACCGCTGTACCGACGGCAGGGCCGGCGCGGGGTCAAGGGAAAGGGCGGCGTTCATCGCGGTGATCCGTGGGGAGAGGCCGCCACGTTAGGCAGCATGTCACCGTGCAAAAAGCCGGTTGCCGCTCCGGGCATCATGGACCGTGCAGTCCGCAATCGGCATGATGGCCGGAACTGCAAGGCCGCAACGGTCGCCGCATCGTCCCGCACCACAGTGTTGCGGTGGCGGCGCCTGCCTCCGCGATCGCCGCCACCTACCCTGCCGCTTTCATTACCCACACGCCCATGTCAGTCCTGGACAACCTCGCCAACCTGCAGACCTTCGTGCATGCCGCCGACACCCGCAGCTTCGTCGAGACGGGGCGCCTGCAGGGCATCTCGGCCTCGGCCGCCGGCAAGTGCGTTGCACGGTTGGAGCACGCACTCGGCGTGCGCCTGTTCCACCGCAGCACGCGCAGCATCACCCTCACCGCCGAGGGCCAGCTGTTCCTGGCACGCTGCCGGCGCATCCTCGACGAGCGCGATGCCGCGCGCACCGAGCTGGCGCAGCCGCATGCCGCACCGAGCGGCACGCTGCGCATCGGCCTGCCGCTGGTGGGTGATCTCACTCTGCCGCTGATGGCCGAGTTCATGGCCGCCTACCCGGACATCCGTCTGGACCTGGATTTCAGCGACCGGCTGGTCGATGTCATCGAGGAAGGCTTCGACGCTGTGCTACGCGTCGGCGAACCCAGCGACTCACGCATGAACGCCCGACGCCTGGGCGTGTTCCCGCGCCGCATCGTCGCCTCGCCGGCGTACCTGCAGCGCCGCGGCGTTCCGCGTGCGCCGGCCGATCTGCTGCAGCACACCCTGCTGCACTACCGCTTCCCCAGCACCGGCAAGCTGGAGCTGTGGCCGATCCAGTGGCCCGGCAATGAAGCACCGCAGGAACTACCCGTGCACATGGTGGCCAACACCATCGAAGCACGCGTGGCGCTGGCACTGCGCGATATTGGACTGGCCTTCGTGCCAGTGCACTCGGTACGCGATGCGCTGGCCGATGGCCGGCTGCTGACCGTGCTGGACGAACACGTGCACTCCTGCGGCATCTTCCACCTGCTGTGGCCCTCGGGCCGCCACGTGCTTCCGAAGCTTCGGGTGTTCATCGACTTTGTCAGCGCACGCCTGGAAACCGTGCCGTAGGCCGGTAGATCCGCGCTCGATGGCCGTGCCACGTAGAGTCGAGCTTGCTCGACTGCTCCTCAAAAGCAGTCGAGCAAGCTCGACTCTAAAATTCGCACGCCCTGCGGGCGGTATAATCTCCCCTCATTCCTCCCAGAGGCTCGCGACCAATGCGCCATTGATGCCGCCGTCTTCCCACTAGACGGCCTGACTCTTCCCGCCCCTGCGCGCAGGGGAGAACCCGGCATCCATGGAGGTCGCATGACCCCGCATTCCCTCACGCTCGATCGCGTGTCGTATCGATTGGCCGACGGCCGAGTGCTGTTTTCCGATCTGTCGTTTTCCTTCGAACCGGTCGCCACCGGCCTGGTCGGTGCCAATGGCACCGGCAAAAGCGTGCTCGCACGCCTGCTGGCCGGGCGGCTGTCGCCCGACAGTGGCCAGGTGCGTGGCAGTGACCGCGTGTTCCTGTTGCCCACACCGGGCTATCCACCAGCCGGCACCGTGGGCGAGTTGGCCGGTGTGGGTGAAGCGCTGTCCGCGCTGGCACGCATCGAAGCCGGCAGCGTCGATGAGGCCGACTTCACCTGCGTAGGCGAGCGCTGGGACCTGCGCGAACGCCTGCAGCAGCAATGGCAGGCGCTAGGACTGCCCGACGATCTCGATCACGCCCAGCCTGCCGCACGCCTCAGTGGCGGCCAGGCGATGCAGGTGGCGCTGTCCGGCGCGTGGGCCAGCGGCGCCGACTGGTTGATCCTGGACGAACCCAGCAATCACCTTGATGCGCGTCATCGCCAGCAGCTGTACAAGCAGTTGCAGCAATGGCGCGGCGGCCTGCTGGCAATCAGCCATGATCGCGAACTGCTGGGCCGCATGCAGCAGATTGTCGAACTTGATGCGCGTGGCCTGCATCGCTATGGCGGCGCGTGGCAGCACTATGCCGAAGTGCGCGCCGCCGAACGCGAAGCCGCCGCCGCCCAGCTCGACCATGCGCGCGCCCAGCACCGACAGCAGCAACGCAGCGCGCGCGAGCAGAACGAACGCCAGCAGCAACGTCAGGCACGTGGCAATCGCGAAGCAAAGCAGGCCAACCAGGCACCGATCCTGCTCGGCCGCCAGAAGCAGCGTGCCGAAGCCAGCCTTGGTCGCGCGCAGCAGGTGCAGTCAGAACGCCTGCAGGCCAGTGCAGAGCAGCTGCGTGCAGCGATATCCGCGGTTCACACCGCGCCGGAACTGGCGCTGTTTGCCGGTGCGGGGGAACGTGGCAGCACGCGCCTGCTGCAGGCCGAGGCCTTGGTGCTGCCGCATGGCTGCAGTGCCCCGTTGCAGCTGGAGATCCGTCGCGGCCAGCGCATCGCCGTGGTCGGTGACAACGGCAGTGGCAAATCCACCCTGCTGCGTGTGCTGGCCGGCCAGCTGCGAGCGCGCGATGGCACTGTGCAACGCCACGCGCCACTGGCGCTGCTTGACCAGCAACTGCTGGGATTGTCCGGCGAGCACAGCATCCTCGATAGCGTACAGGCCGCCAATCCGGGGGCGGACCCGGGCGAACTGCGCACTCGGCTCGCACTACTGGGTCTGGACGCACAGCGCATCCAGCGCCCCGCCAGCAGCCTCAGCGATGGCGAACGGGTGAAGGGGGCGTTGGCAAGCGTGCTCTACGCCGATCCCGCGCCGCAGCTGTTGCTGCTGGACGAGCCCGGCAATGCACTGGACCTAAGCGCATTGCAGGCACTGGAGGAACTGCTGGCGGCATGGCCGGGTGCCTTGATGATGGTCAGCCACGACCTGCATCTGCTGCAGGCATTGCGGCCGACGCAGGTATTGCAGGTCACCGCCAACAGCTGGCAATGGCGCGACAGTCTGTAGAGTCGAGCCATGCTCGACTCCGCCATGCATCCATCCACGCATGACGTATCAACCAGGGGTAGTGCCGGCCGCTGGCCGGCAACCCATGGATCATCAATGCACCGTCAACGCTTCCACACAGGGAACGCCTGCGGCAACTGGTGCCACAACAATGGCCCCGCACGCAGCTCCTGGTCGTTGAGAAGGCACGCATCCAGCTCCGCACGCACCGCGCGCTCGTCCATGTGCACACCAATCACCACTAGCTCCTGGCGGCGATCACCCCACAATGGGTGCCACAGCCGCTGCATCGCCGTGTGCGCGGCCGAATCCGGGAATTCCTCAAGCCCCGGCAGCGGCGCGCTCCAGCAATCGGCCTGCTGCCGCGCCCATCCCAGGTCGCTGTAAGGCAACGGCGTCGGCGGCAACAACGGTGTGGTGTCTTCCAGCCTAGCCCGCACGCGGTCGCGCGCGGCATACCAGAAACCCGCCGCCTGCGTCCGCGTCGCCGCGCCCACGGTGTTCAACTCGCCTACCCAATCCATGCGGTTGGCCAGCCAGAACCAGCCCTTGCTGCGGATCACGCCGGGCATGCCGGACTGCAGCGCGCGGGCGAATCGCGCGGGGTGGAACGGACGCCGCGAACGGTAGACGAAGCTGCCGATGCCGTACTCTTCGGTTTCCGGTGTGTGCTCGCCACGCAGCTCCTTCACCCAACCCGGCGCGCGTTGCGCACGCTCCATGTCGAAGCGACCGGTATCCAGCAGCTCGGCCAACGGCACATCACCGAAGCTGGACAGCAGCAGCTTCGCATCCCGGTTCAAGCCACGCAGTACCGCCAGCGTGTCCTGCAACACTTCGTCATCCACCTGGTCCACCTTGCTGACCACGATCACGTCGGCGAACTCGACCTGTTCGCACAGCAGGTCGACCACACCGCGATCATCGTCCGGCCCGGCCTGCTGGCCGCGCTCGGCCAGGCGCAGGGTCGAACCGAAGTCGGCAAGGAATGCGCTGCCGTCGACCACCGTCACCATCGTGTCCAGCCGCGCGATATCACTCAGGCTGAAACCGTGCTCGTCGCGCACCGCGAACGTGGCCGCCACCGGCATCGGTTCACCGATGCCCGTCGATTCGATCAGCAGGTAGTCGTAGCGATCCGCATCAGCCAGGCGCCGCACTTCCTGCAGCAGGTCGTCGCGTAGCGTGCAGCAGATGCAGCCGTTGCTGAACTCCACCAGCGTCTCTTCGGTGCGGCGCAGTTCGGCGCCACCCTCGCGCACCAGCTGCGCATCGATGTTGACCTCGCTCATGTCGTTGACGATGACCGCCACGCGCAGGCCCTCGCGGTTGCGCAGGATCTGGTTGAGCAGGGTGGTCTTGCCGGCCCCGAGGAAGCCGGACAGCACGGTGACCGGAAGGCGACGGTCGGCGCGGGAAACAGTGTTCATGTCGGAGCGGGTTGGCTGCGGAACGGAAATGTTACTGTATAACAATTGTTGCGCAAGGAACCTCCCCCGATGAAGTCGCCTTCTGCCGTCCTGCTTGATGCCGGCGCGGTCGCCCTGTCCAGCCTGTGCCTGCTGCACTGCCTGGCGCTGCCCCTGCTGGCCGCCGCGCTCCCCCTGTTCGGCGCGTGGGCCGAAGCGGAATGGGTGCACCTGCTGTTCGTGGCCATCGCCCTGCCGCTGACCGGCTACGCGCTGTGGCGGGCCGAGCGCCGTCACCCGCTGCCGGTACTGGCCTGGGCCACCGCCGGCGTGGGTCTTGGCCTGCTGCTGGCCGGCGCACTGGCGCTGCCGACGCATGCATGGGAAACACCGATGACCGTCACCGGCAGCCTGCTGCTGGCCGCCACGCATATCTGGAACGCGCGGCACCGGCACGCGGGGTAGTGCCGGCCGCTGCCCGGCAACCGCATGAGCTTCGGACGCCACGGGTAGTGCCGGCCGCTGGCCGGCAACCGCGTGAGCTTCGGACGCCACGGGTAGTGCCGGTCGCTGGCCGGCAACCGCATGAGCTTCGGACGCCGCGGGTAGTGCCGGCCGCTGGCCGGCAACCGCATGAGCTTCGGACGCCGCGGGTAGTGCCGGTCGCTGGCCGGCAACCGCATGAGCTTCGGACGCAACCTGCAGTTGCCGGCCAGCGGCCGGCACTACCCCTGCTATTTGCCGTAGCGGCGCAGCAGCTCCACCAGTACTTCGGCCTCAGCCGCCCGCTGCTGCGGGTCCTCGGCGCCGACCACGTGCTCCTGCAGATGTTCGTGCAGCAGCTCCATCAGCAGGCTGTGGGCCGCACCGCGCACGGCGGCCACCTGCACCAGCACGTCCGCGCAGTCGCCAGCCTCACCCTCGGGCCTGTCCAGCGCCTGCTCCAATGCCGCCACCTGACCCGCGATACGGCGCACCCGGGTCAGCAGCTGCTTTCGATTCTTGTGTACATGAGCCATGGCGCGATCATATACCCTATGGGGGTATCCACTCCAGCTCCCGCCCCCATGCAATTGGACGCCCTAGCCGCCGCCCGCCGCCACGAACACCGCTTCGACGACGGCAACCCGCTGGCCGAACGCAATACCCGCCGCGCCCTGTGGCTCACCGTCGCCATGATGCTGGTAGAGATCGTCGGCGGCTGGTGGTTCAACTCCATGGCCGTGCTCGCCGACGGCTGGCACATGAGTTCGCACGCGCTGGCGCTGGGCCTGTCGGTGTTCGCCTACCGCTGTGCGCGGCGCTATGCACACGATCCGCGCTTCGCCTTCGGCACCTGGAAGATCGAGATCCTTGCCGGCTATACCAGCGCCATCGCACTGCTTGGTGTTGCCGCGCTGATGGCCGTGCAATCACTGGAGCGGCTGTGGGTACCGGCGCCGATCCACTACAACGAAGCCATCGCCATCGCGGCGGTAGGGCTGGGCGTGAACCTGCTCTGCGCCTGGTGGCTGCACGACAGCCCGGGCCACGCGCATCACCATCATGGGCATGGGCACAACCATCACCATGGGCATGATCACGATCACCACGACCACAGCCATGCGCACGGTCACGACCTCAATCTGCGCTCGGCCTACGTGCACGTGCTGGCCGACGCCGCCACCTCGGTGCTGGCCATCGTCGCCCTGCTTGGCGGCAAGCTGCTGGGCCTGACCTGGCTGGACCCGGTGATGGGCCTCGTCGGCGCCGTGCTGGTGACGGTCTGGGCGATCGGCCTGCTGCGCGACAGCGGCCGCATCCTGCTCGACGCGCAGATGGATGCACCGGTGGTGGCCGAAGTGCGCGAAGTGATCGAACAGGGCCCGTGGCCGGCACGCCTGGCCGACCTGCACGTCTGGCAGGTGGGTCGCGGCAAGTACGCGGTCAGCGCTAGTGTGGTCACCAGCGACGCCAGTCTGGATGCCGATACCGTGCGCAACGCGCTGGCGATTCATGAGGAGCTGGTGCACGTGACGGTGGAGATTCACCGCAGCGCCTGACCCGCATCCGGTAGTGCCGGCCGCTGGCCGGCAACCCCATGAACGCCGCACACAACCTGCAGGTGCCGGCCAGCGGTCGGCACTACCGCTAGAGCTTCAACATCATCCGCAGCAGGTACATCAGCAGCGGCAGCGCGCTCAGCACTGCACCACCGATGCCGATCCACGGCCAGCGCTCGCCGCGCACGCGCGAAGCCACCGCCAGACCGCAGCCCACCAGCGCCGCGCCCAGCACCCCCACGCCCAATCCCGCAGCCATGCCATTGCCGCCTGCGGCCACCGCCGCCTGCGCAGCGAGGCTGCCCGCGCCCCAGCCCACCACGATCCCCAGCCAACTGGCCACGCCGCACCACGGTGCCTTGCCCTTCGCCATCCGAAAACCCCTGTGTCCTTGCCGAATTTCTGTACGGACCACGCCCGTGCGCTGCCTACACTAGCCGCACCTGCCCCGTCGGGACATCCCATGCGCACGCTCCGCCTGCTGCTGCCCGGTGCACTCCTGCTGCTCACCGCCTGCAGCGGTGATGCCGGGCTTCCTTTCAGCGCCGACCCATTGCAAGGCTGCTTCGCCACCGGCGCGCGCAAACCGGCCGACTTCCGCATCGAGAAGGAAGGCGGCCAGTACTTCGTCTCCTTCAGCCGTGGCGAGCAGTGGCAGCGCGAGCCGAATGCCCTGCACAAGGCCACCCGCAGCGAGATCAGCCGCTACTTCCGCGACGACGCCGAGCAGATCGACAGCGCCTTGATCCGCATGGCCGGTGGCTTCGGCATCTTCCACTTCAACAAGGGCGCGACGCTGAAGGGCAAGGCCAGCGACAGTGACTACATGGCGTTGATGCTGATCGGGGCCGGGCCGGTGTATGCGGTGAAGTGCCAATAGCGACAGACAGAATTGAGAAATGTTTGAAATCCGAAGAACTGCCTGATGCGCCCCAAAATGCAATGGGGCAAGTAATGAAGATGGAGCCTCACTCAGATCTGAGAGGCTCAAATGAAACTGCAGATAGCGATTCTCACGTTCATTGTCTCTGCATCCGTTCAGGCAGGAGACGGAGCTCCAGCTGATGGACAAATCGCTGACGAAGCAAAGACCCCATCAAGAATCGTCCGCAGCGCGGAATGGCCTGACTTCATTGGGGGAACGATCAGTGTGGAGCAGTCCCTCAATCGCAACTCGAAGGGACAGTATGTATATCGCTACGACGATCAAACGGAAGCGACGAAGCAGTATCACGAGGCTTCCTGCGCGGATATCGGGATGAACCCCGCCAAGGGCGAGTCCATCACAGTGGGGCCAGGAAGCGCCGCGTGGCATTGCTCAAGCATCGAGTCGAACAGTGCTAGCGACGCAAAGAGTACTGACTATGTAATCGCCTATGCACCCAATGGACAGGTATCAGCTGGCCAGAACTTCATTTCCTACGGAACCGTAAGATTCAACAGCTCAGTCAGCGGGAACATCCAGGGTAGCGCGCAAATAGACAACGGGAGGTGCCATACCTTCTATAACGAGTATTACCCACCAAACACAGTGGGTAGCCATACCGCAAGAGTACTCTGCTTCGCTCATGCCCCACAGACAATGAATACGTTGATGGAAGGCTGTGTACCGCGTGCCTGTGCAAGCAATCGCGGCTCCATCAGAGCCAACTGACATCCAAACCCTTTGACGAAGCAGTGAGGGTGACGAAGTCGCCCTCGTTGCTCAGGCTCATGATCCCATCCCGATGATCGCCGCCATCTTTCAATCCCTGACTTTCCTATCAGGATCGTGCCTTCCAGGCCAACTGAGTGCCGACTACAGTCTGTCCGGGACGCCTATCGTCATCCGTAGCACATCGGCCCCTGACAGTTCTGGAAACATGATATGCATGCAGCAACTTCTCATCAGAAATGAAGAAGGAATACTGACCTATCACTACGCTCTTCAACCCTCAGCGGCACGAGCCTTCCACGAAGAATTCTGCGCCGCCATGGGCATGACGCCCTCATTGGGTACTGCATCTCTACCAAGTCCCTCATCCGGTTGGGCCTGTACTACGGAATCTCAGTAACCCTGCCAAGCCCTGCGGTACCATGCCCTCCCCCGAACCGCCCCGGTACCCGCCGTGCCCCATTACACCGGCCCCCTGCTGACCCGCGACAGCGCTGACAACCTGCGCCGTGCCCATGACAAGGGCGCTGCTGAATGGCAGGGCTCGCTCGACCTGGGCCGGAGCCAGGACAGCGTGGCCCTGAACGCCGACGGCTTCCACTTCCGTGGCCAGGCCTACCCGTGGCCGGGCAAGCTGAAGGACCGCACGCTGTACTACTGGGACGGCGAGGACTTCGCACCGATCTCGCGCTACAGCGGCTCGCTGATCAAGCTGGTGCCGACCGAATGGGGCGCACCGACCTTCGAGATCGACGGCATCAAGATGCTGCCGACCTCCAAGCTGTCACCGTTCGAGGACGCGCGCCGCAAGGTCGAGCTGGTTGCCCCGGCCGGCAAGGTCATCCTCGATACCTGCGGTGGCCTGGGCTACTTCGCCGCCTGCGCGCTGGAAGCCGGTGTCGGCCAGATCCGCTCGTTCGAGAAGAACGCCGATGTGATGTGGCTGCGCACGCTCAACCCGTGGTCTCCAGATCCGGAATCGGCTGCGGCCGGTGGCCGCCTGCGGTTCAGCCACGGGGACGTCTCGCAGCAGATCGAACAGGTGGCCAGCAACAGTGTCGACGCGATCCTGCACGACCCGCCGCGCTTCGGCATCGCCGGCGAGCTGTACTCGCAGGTGTTCTACGACCACCTCGCCCGCGTCATCCGCAAGGGCGGACGCCTGTTCCATTACACCGGCGCGCCGAACAAGTTGACCAGCGGCCGCGACGTGCCGCGTGAAGTAGCCAAGCGCCTGGAAAAGGCCGGCTTCAAGGCCGAACTGGCGCTGGACGGTGTGCTGGCCGTCAAGCGCTGAGCCTCACTCCGAATCCACCTTGGCCAGCTTCATCACCCACGCCGGCACCACCGGTTCTCCGGCGTAGAAGTCTTTCGGCTTCTTCTCGGCCATCGCCCAGCGGTGCAGCCAGCTCGGGCCATAGCGTCCGCTGTAGCCCTCGGCACCACGCGCATAGGCCGGGTCACGCATCGCCTCGTCCAGTGAAATGAAGCGATAGCCGCGCCGCTTCGTCGCCGCCACCAGTTCGGCGAACGTGGCTGCATTGAGCTCGTTCGCGTGCATCAACCACACCTGCGGCAGCGTATAGCCCAGCAGCGCCTGCGACTGCTTCTCGTAGTAGTCCAGCTTGTTCAGCATGTAGGGCACATAGCCCTTGCGCAGCTGTGCCAGCGTCGCCTCGCGCTCGGGTGAGTCAGGCTGTTCGTTCATAACATTGGCATAGGCGAACGCCCACACCCACTCACTGTTGTCGACCGTCACCGGCGCCACGCGGTAGCCGTGCGCCTTGAAGAACACGTCCATCTCCGCGCGTTCTTCCGGCGTGCGCCCGGCACGCAGATAGGGATGGCGCATCCATTGCGGCTTCAGTCCGCGCTCGGCCAGCAAGGGCCGCAGCACCGTTTCACCACGCAGGAAATCCCGCTGGAACGCAGGCACGCCCTTGGCATTCAGATCCATGTGCGAATACGTGTGGTTGCCCAGCACGTAGCCGCCGTCCAGCCAGTCGCGCAGCATCTGCACCCGCGCCGGCTGCACCTGCCCGTCGATTTCGAGTTTGTTCTCGTTGACGAAGCCCACCACCGGCACACCCGCCTGGCGGAGTTGTGCCATCAGCGCCTCATGGCGTGCCTGCAGATCCGGCGGCACGATCTCATCCACCCGTGCCCAGGGCAGATCGTCGATGGTCACCGCAATCCGGCGGTCCACTTCGGCGGCATGTACCGCCAACGAACACAGCAGCAACGGCACAGCACGCAGCAACCAACGCATCAGCACTTCCTTGCAGGGGCGAGGCATGGACTGTAGCGCGATTGCGGGCCCATGGCAGGAAGAGTGCTCAGCCGGCAATGCACTGCGGCGGCACGTGCGCGATCAGCCATACGCCATTGGCCCAGCCAAGCCAGCTACGCCGCAGGCAACTCCGCCTCGCGTATCCGCACGATCGCCCGCCACAGCATGAATCCCGCAGTCATCGCCGTCAGCATCAGCGCGACCAGCACCAGGGCAAGATCATCGGGGTTGCGCAGCAGCGGCGCATGCTCATGGGTGAGGATCTCGAACACCACCTGCTGCGCCTGCGCCAGCGGCAACCTGCCCTGCTCGCCCAGTTCCACCAGGCACGCCGCAGGAGACAGCGTCGCCACGCTGGTCCACGCCGTGTCGTACAGACGCAGCGCCCAACTGGCCAATGCCAGTATCGCGCCATGCAGTGCCATCATTCCCCAGTTGGCCAAACGCAGTCTCCCCGGCAGGCGCCCGAGCCTATAGAGACTGATCGACATCGCGCCCAGCATGGCCAGTGTCACGCCGGCCAGCGGAATCCAATGCAACGGCTGCCAAGGCTCAAGCGCGAGCGAACGGGCCATCAACTGCTCCGCCACCTGCATGCGTGCCACCGGATCCGGGCCGCCGCAGGTTTCATCCACCGGCTCAAGCAGCAGATCCACGCGGTAGTGGAAGAAGCCGGCTGCCAGCGCCATCGACAGCAGCGCCACCACCTGCAGCACCATCAGGATCGGGCCGGGACCACAGATGCGGCAGAAGCGCGAAGCGGCAGAGACCATCGGTTCATCCATGACAACAAAGGACCATCCTAACCAAGCGCCCTGTGCTTGTCGGCTGGCGGATGCGACAACGAAACCCGCTCATCTGTTTCATCCTGCCTTCTCAGATCAGATAGCGCTCTTCGTGCGCCGATCAATGTCAGGAACGACCAGAAGCTCAGTGCACCCAATGCAATCAACGGGCCCGCAGCCACAATCCCCCTCTCCCCCCCTTTGTCGATAACCAATAGGCCCAGAACAACGAAACCAAAATAGACCAGAGGGAGCATCGCCAGCTCAACCCAGAGAAGAATCGGGTGGTTCCTGCTGGCGCCACGCCAGCGCAATGTAGGCAGGGAATTTCCCTGGAAGAATCGCCAGTTCATGACAAGATCCCTCATCATCGTTGTCGAATTACCTGCCTCTAGGCACGCTCGAACCAGATCCGCCGGGGGAGAACGCACGTTGTATCGATGGTTGATATATGACTCCAGCCAGAACGCATCATCTACCTTTGAGCGATCCCACAGCTCCAGACACTCCTTTCGCCCCTGACGAAGGTACGCGCATAGCGCCTGTACTACTTTCGCGCCGAGCACTACGCCACTGATCACCGCGACGACAGCTACGGGAAGCCCAGCATCCAACAACATCGCCACGTCACTCATATGATCTCCCGGTACGGCTCACAATCCCTATGCGGCATCCTACTGCCCGAACGTGGCAAGGCTCGATTCGGACGCAGGACAATCTCGCGAATGAAGCGGCAATCATGACGCTGGTTTGAAGTCACTGCGCTCAATTTGCGGACATCTGCCCGCCAGCGAGACTCACGTATCACGAATCCGGCCGGCGGGACATTGGAACGCCAAGGCTGGCGTCCCCTTGGTCCTACTGATGGGCCAAAGCTACTCAGTCTTGGGGACGTCGGATCCTGTCAAAGATATCGGTACCCTGCACATCAACAAGATCCAAGCTCTTCACGTCGAAGTTCAGATAGGTCCGTGAGTGCTTCTCCTGCAGCGCGGGAGTCCCATAGAGGAATACCACGCAGGGTGCTTCGCTTTCCGCGAAGCGCTGAAGACGCCTGGCATGCAGGGATTTCATCTCCGATGCCGCCAAGACGCTGTTCCACACCATCGCAGAGGGACGCAAAGGTTCCGCCAGCATTTCGCCGACAAGGGCCGTGATCGGTTCACAGAAAATGATCTTGAAGCCATCGTCTGTCTTCCGGATCCATGCCTTACTCCAGTACACGCGCGTGTTCCCAGAAAGGTAAGGACGCTTCTCGAAGAAATTCTCGAACAGCTCCCGATAGGTCATTGGTTCCTGTGTACCTGCGCTGACAATCATCGTGTCATCCATGTTGTCCTGCCTGGCCTTGAGCCAGCGCGATACCAGCGCGGCGAGCGAGTAGAACTGGGTGCGACGGCTGCGCGTTCCGCTTGCTTCCCCGCTGCCGCTGCGGCCGCCGGCACCAAAGTCAGTCTCACTCGCTGTACCCTGGCGAACATCGAAATGTCCCACAGGGCGCGTCAGAAGAAATCGGTCTGGCGCCGGCTGTCCCACTTCGCTGGGACGGCTTTCTCCGCTACATCCCCGCACGTCGAGCTCAGCGACGTGGGGGCAGCCCTCCATGTGCAGCTCGCTATCGTGCTGATTGCGGAAGTGGGGCACCTGCTTCAATTGAAGCTGCTCGGTATCCATGTTCGCGCAGGTGTACTTTGCTGGACAGCCACTCTCGTGCTCGGGGCAAAGAAACGCGCGCTTGTCCGTAATCACGTCCGCCCAGTACAGCTCGTAGGCGCGCTCTGCGTTGATGGTGTCGTTAAATTCAATGCTGAAAGCTAGTTCCGTTGCCATTTTCATCTCGCTGGAGTACCGGCAACGGTATCGACCCGAACGTATCAGTCTTCATTAACTCCAGCCAAATGTGATGAGAATTATCGATCCAGTCACAAAGATAATGGGAATCACGTCACTCAACGTAGGAAGTTCAGCAGTGCCAGATTGAAGTGATCAGCATGGCTGGTGTTGCAGCCATGCGGCGCACCGTCCAGGATCACCACTTCGCTGCCGACAATCGCCTGATGGGTGCGTTCGCCAGAGCGCTCGAAGGGCACGATGGCATCACTGTCGCCGTGCAGGATCAGGGTGGGCACGGTGGTCTTCTTCAGGTCTTCGCGGAAGTCGGTGGTGGCGAAGGAATGCATGCAGCCCAGCGCCGCAGTCTGATCAGACTGATGGCACAGCGCGATCGCCGCCTGACGCGTCTCTTCGGTCACCATCAACTGGCCATTGGCGCTGAAGAAGTCGCGGGTGAAGCCATCGAAGAAGGCCTCGCGATCCTTCTCCAGACCGCTGCGCATTTCATCGGCCTTTTCCTGGGTGAGCGGCCCTTCCGGATTGTCGTCACTGCGCAGCAGATACGGCGGCACCGCAGCAGCAAACACCACGCTGTGCAGGCGATCCTGCCCGTGATTGGCCACATAGCGCGCCACCTCACCGCCGCCCATCGAGAAGCCGACCAAGGTGACGTCACGCAGGTCACGCTCCTCGATCAACCCGGCCAGATCGGCCGCCAGCGTGTCGTAGTCATAGCCCTCGGCCGGCTTGTCGGAACGGCCGAAACCACGGCGGTCGTAGCTGATCACGCGGTACTGGGCATCGCGCAGGATCGACACCTGCGTCTTCCAGGCATCGGCGGACAGCGGCCAGCCGTGGATCAGGATGACCGGGCGACCGTCGCCACCGGTGTCTTCAACGTGCAGGCGGATGCGGGAAGCAGGCATGGGAGCTCCTGTGGAAGGGGAGGCTTTCAGGCTAGTGGCGGGCCCCTATCGCGACCGTGATGGAATCGCCGGTCGCCATGACATCGCCTGCACAGGCGACGCCGCCTGGGTCGGGCCGCCAATGCGGGCATTCGCTCCGCGGAAAGCTCGTTTCGTCGCAGGTCGGCTGCAGCGGCCCAGATGCCATGCGAGCCTGCGTGAACCATCCCCGGGAGTTTCGCCATGTTGCTGCTCACCCTGCCCCTGCTCGCCGCCGGTCTCGCTGCCGCACCGTCGCCCGCCGAAGACCTGCGCCAACAGATCCGCCAGGCCGACACCCAGCTGTTCGCCGTCGCCTTCGAGGCCTGCGATGCCGACCGGGCCGCCGCGATGACCACCGAAGACATGGAGTTCTTCCATGACAAGGACGGCAAGTCTGCCAGCAGCCGCGAGGACTTCCGCCGCAGCGTGGCCAACATGTGCAGCAATGCGCGCAAGGGCGGCTGGAGCCTGCGTCGTGAACTGGTGGAACCTTCGCTGCAGGTGTTCCCCTTGCACGACGAGCGGGCGCTGGAGATCGGCGACCACCGCTTCCATGAACGCGGCAAGGACGGCGTGGAGCGCTGGGTAGGCCAGGCCCGCTTCATCCAGGTCTGGCGCCGCGTAGACGGGCGCTGGTTGGCCGAACGGGTAATCAGCTACGACCATCGTGCGGCGGATTGACCCCTCGGGCGTGCTTCACGGGCCGGATCTATACTGACCGGGCCCACCACGACCCACCGCTACCGTTCGATCGCCATGGCAGACATCACCCCCAACCACCCCGAGTACGGCCTCAACCAGCAGATCCGTCAGGGCGTGGCCGCACTGGACGCCCAGCATGGCCGTCCGTTCGACCAGACCAGCGAGCGCCTGACCGCCAGCCTGACCGTTCTCGCCCGCGAACAGGGCCTGCAGCAGGTCGACCATGTGCTGGTCAGCAACGCCACGGGCAATCATCCAGCTGGGCACAACATCTTCGTGGTGCAGGGCGACCCGGCCAATCCCGCGCACCTGCGCGCGATGATGCCGACCGCTGTGGCGGCGCAGACGCCGGTGGAGCAATCGATGCAGAAGCTGGGCATTGCCCCGCAGCAGCCCGCCATGGGGCAGCTGCCCGAACAGCAGGCCCGTGAGCAGGAACAGCAGCAGAACCCGGCACACCGCCTGGGTTGAACCGCCTCCAGCGTTGCTGGCGGCCCAGCGCGAGAATGCCGGCTCGCCGTGGCGCTTGCCGCCCTAGGCCATACGCGGCCCGGACTGCTCCTGCACCTGGCGCTGCTGCAGCTCATCCTGCGTGCGCGACTGCGCAGACTGCGACAGCTGCTCGGCACGCTCGAACGAGGTTTCCGCCGGTGTCTGCGCGGCCACCGCAGTTGGCATGCTGGCGCGCAGCTGTGCCGGGTCGTCGCGCTCGCCCTGCACGATGAAGATGTTCTGCGCCACATCGGCCTGCGCCGTGCGATCGCTCACCAGCACGTGGTCGACCTGGGTCAGGCCGTTCGCTTTGGCCAGGGCGTACAGGCTGGCGCTGATGTTCTCGCTGGTGGCATCGAAGGCGCGGCCCCGCTCTGCATCGAGCAGGGCCACGCCCTGGTGGATCTGCGAGAGCAGCAAATCGTTGCCGTGCCTGGCGAGATGATCACCGCTTCGTTCGCCCACGCCCTCAGCGTCGCTCAGGATGCGTTGCTGGAAGCTGCGCGCGGGCAAGGGATTGGTTTTCTTCTGATTGAGCTCGCTGTCCGGAAACGGCGGATCAATGCTGTCCACACCATGGATGTTGCGCAGCGGTCGGAATCCATCCTTGCCTGCGCCCTTGCTCTCCAAGGGAATACGGACATCGGGAAGCAATTGGCCAATACCGCCTCCCAGCGCGTTCACGTCGATGCTTCTTTTCCGCTCGATGCCTGCATGGTTAAGCGCTTCCCAGGTGAAGTCCACGCAGTTGTGCCGCACGTCCTTGTATTGCAGATCGAAGCCGTACTTACTTGGGTACGTGCCGAACGCTTCAAGCTTCCTGTACTGCTCCTCGCTGATTTCGAGAGTGCGGCTGTAATGGGGGTCCTTGTAGATCGTCGCATCATCATTCATGACCTTGCCTTGGCCGTTCACGCTTCCGTGTTCTATGGGTGCAAACCCATAGCTCTGAGGCTGCTGACCGGGCGCACGAAGCACGTAGAACATGTGGCCTGGCCCGGAAGTCTGCGGCACCCCATCAATAACTTCCTGGCTACCGGTCTTCTTGTCTATCAACGGCGTACCGGGGGCGGCGATGATGATCTCGACGGCGTAACGTGGCTTGTCCATAAGAAGAATCCTTCAGTTCCCATCAGAGGTGTGACAGCGGCTATTTTCCAGAGAGAGGGTCGGCATGGACCCGCAGCTGAGCCGGGTAATGCTGGAGCGCGGCGGTGGGCTGCACCGTGCGCACTTCCAGTCGGTAGCGGGCACCCATTTCCATCGGTAGGGTGACGATGCTCAACCTATATCGGCTGGCGTCCATCGATACCTGCTGCGCGTAGCGCCAGCCTGCCGATGCATGCCATTCGGGCAGCGGCTCACCCAGATTGCTCGTCGTTGCTTGATGGACATCAGAGGTTGCGACGTCCTGCCAGGCACCTGCGACCCAGCGCTGCAGGTAAAGCTGGAAGGGAACATGAAGACTGTCCATGTCAGGCTCACTGTCAGGCGCGGGTCCGTGTCGCTGCACCTCAAGATCCAGCACATAGGGTCGACCCGGATGGAAGTTGCGGGCATTCGTCTCGAATTCGAACCGCACCTCCTGGCCGGGTTCGGCAACGTCGATCGGCTTGACCCGATCCAGTGGCTCTGGCGCATCCGGTATGCGGCTGTTGCAGGCGCCGAGTGCGCCCGCCAGCGTGAAGATCAGGCCGGCAAGCAACCAGCGATGGATACCCAGCATGATTCAGACCCTTTGGCTCCCTGCCATGAAGTTTCTACCCTGGCGAGCGAACAAGGGCGCCACAACCAAGCGATTGATTACTTTCCGGCGGGACGGGCGGCATGGATCCGCAAACGGGCCGAGTAATCCTGCAGTGCCGCGGTCCTCTGCACCGTACGCACGTCCACGCGGTAGCGGGAGTTAATTTCCATTGGCAGAGCAACCAAGCTCAGCGTGTACTGGCCGTCACTCCCCATGTGCGGCGACGTATACCGCCATTCGCTGGATGCATGCCATTCTGGAAGCGCTTCCCCCGCGTTGCGAGCCATTGCCTGGTAGCTGTCGTAGGTCGCAACGTCCTGCCAAGTACCTGCGGTCAACCGCTGCAGGGACACCTCAAAGGGGATCTGCATTGTGGCGATGCTGGGCTCGCGGGTGTCCTCCGGCCCCTGATGCTCAACTTCCAACTCGAGCGCATAGGTGCGACCCGGGTGGAAGTTGCGGGCATTCGTCTCGAACTCGAACCGCACCGCCTGACCGGGCTCGGCAACGATGATTGGCTTGACCAGATCCAGCGGCTCTGGCGCATCCGGTATGCGGCTGTTGCAGGCGCCGAGTGCGCCCGCCAGCGTGAAGATCAGGCCGGCACGCAGCCAGCGATGGATACCCATCATGATTCAGACCCTTTGGCTCCCTGCCATGGGCTTCAACCCTAGCGGGCGGCCTCCGGCACTGCAACCGGGCAAAGAAAAAGGCAGGGTCTGCACCCTGCCTTCTTCACGCGGCACGTCGGCGGGCGTGGCCCGGCGTCATCGCATTACAGCTGAATCCGCGCCACGCTCTCGTCAGCGCCCTTGTCGTCCTTCTCGCCGTTCTTGATGCTCACGAACAACACGTTGTTCTTCGCATCCAGCGCCAGGCTGTTCGGGTGGGTCGGCACGGTGTAGGTGGCCACCTTCTGGTAGCTGTCACTGTTGTAGGCGGTCACCGTGCCCGCTTCGCGGTTGGTCACGTACAGGCGCTTGCGCGGTGCATCCAGCAGGATGCCCAGCGGACCGGCATCGGTCGGGATGCTGGCCAGTTCCTTGCCGGTGCTGCGATCGAGCACCAGCACGCGCTGGCCCGGATGCTTGCTGACCAGGCCGCTGCTCTTGGTCTGGTAGCCACGCAGGAATTCCGAGCCCTGGTCGGTCACGAACAGGCGCTTGCCTGCCGGATCCAGAGCGATGTTCATCGGCTGCTCGGCGGCGATCTTGTGCTGTGCCACCACCTTGTTCGAATCGGTGCCCACCACCACCAGGTCGGCCAGCAGGTTGCTGGTGTAGACGCGCTTGTTGGCCGCATCCAGCGCCAGGCCCGGCGCCTTCGCATAGCCCAGGCCGTCGATGGTGTTGACCACCTTCAGCGTGGTGGTATCGATCACGAACAGCACGCTGCTCACGTCCGGCTGGCTGCTGTGGCCGGTCACGTACAGGCGGTTGGCGGCGCTGTCGACCACCAGCTCGCGCAGGTCGTGGGTGTAGGCGGCCTTGCCATCCTTGCCGGTCTTCTTCTCCATCAGCTGGATGGTGCCGACGGCCTTGTTCTGCGCGGTGTCGACCACCGTCACCGACAGGTCCACGGTGTTGCCCACGTACAGGCGGTTTTGGGTGTCATCCAGCACCACGCCGAACGCCTTGCGCTCCAGCGGGATGCGGGTTTCCACGGCCAGCGTGGTCGGGTTCAGGCGCAGCACCTGGGCCGGGCCGGCGTCATCGCCGAAGCCACCGGACGAGGCCACGAAGACGGTATTCTGCTTCGGGCTGTAGGCCAGCTCGTACAGCCCCTTGGCCACAGCCTGGCGCTGCACGGCGGCGGTGGCACTGGCGGTGGGGGCGTTGTCGGCGAACGCGGAGGGCACGCCGAGGCTGAGCGAAACGGCAACGGCCAGGGCGGCCGAGCGGAAGAGAGGATTACGGAACATGCGAGCGTCCTTGAATGGGCACGGGAGGGTGTCCTGGCTCGCTGGGCCGTTCTACGACGGCCCGACCTGCATCTGTCTGCGCGGGGTGGGCTGGCTGGGTAGCGGGGGAATGGTAGCAGGTGGGGGGCGTGGCGTGCGTCTGTGCGCGTATGGCAGGCGCGCGGATTACTGCTCTTTCAAGCGCAGCGAATCGGCCACATCGGTCTTGGCCGCCACCTCGGTGGCGATGCTGGCGCGGCGGTGCCCCGGGTCGTTGCGATCGCCCTGCACGATGAAGATGCTCTCGGCGGCATGGCTGCTTTTGGTCGGCTGGCTGAGCAGCACGTGGTCCACCCGCGAAAGATTGTTCTGCTTGGCCAGCACCAGCAGGCTGGCACTGATGCGCTGGCTGGCCGCATCGAACGGGCGGCCATGCGCGGCGTCCAGCTCGGCTACTTTCTGAATCAGCTGCGCGAACAGGCGATGGTCCGGATGCGAGGGGTCCAGCAGCGTGCCGGCCACTTCAATCGGCGTCGGCGGCGGCTCATCGCTGGCGCGGTCGCCCTGGCGATGGTGTTCGGCCTCGCGCTCGGGCATCGCATGGTGGGTTTCGGCATTCAGATCGCTGCCCGGGAACGGCGCGGCAATGCACTGGATTTCCGGCAGGTTGAACAACACCGCGAACTCGCCCAGATTGCTGCCGCCGTCCAGCGGCGCCGGCAGCGGATGCAGGCCGGCGTAGTGCAGCGCCGCCCAGACGAAATCGCTGCAACGGTTGATGGTGGCCGGGCGATCAACATCGAATTCGAACTCGGCCGGTTCCTCGGCGAAATCACGCAGGCAGCCGTAATGCTCCTCGGTGATTTCCAGGGTGCGGCTGTAATACGGGTCCAGATGCTCGTCGGCATCGTCGTGGCGCACCTGCGCGTACTGCACGTCGGTGCGGGTTTCGCCCGGCGCCTGGCGCGGCGGTGCGAAGCCGTAACTGTGGGCCTCGCCGCCCGCGGCTACCTGCAGGTACATGTGGCCGCGCGGTGAGATGCCCCCACTCTTAAGTGGGGTACCGGGGGCGGCCAGGTACAGCGTTGCCGTGTAGCGTGTTGCCTGCTCCATGCCTGTTCAGCCTTGATGGGTGCTGCGGTCCTGAGCGGATGATGGCATAGGTGGGATGGCGGGCAGGTGGAGAAGCACGGAGCCCGTAGTGGAGGCATGCTGAATGTGTGAACCAGCGAACGCTGAGGCACCGGATGCAGATATGGAGCGTGACCGGCTCTGTGGAATACGCCGCAGAACCTGTCCTATAGTGCCTCGTACACCTCAAGGAACGGCCGCATGAACCTGCCACCGCCGGGCCGCTGGTTGGCCCTGGCCATCGCCTTGGCAAGCAGCACGGCCTGCAGCAAGGCCCCCTCCAAGGAACCGGAGCACCGGGAGACCCCCATGACCGACACCGCACAGTCCCACACCGTGGACGGCTACACCTACACCACCGCCCCCGTGGAAGCCACGCTGGGCCCACACCGCTACGCCTTCCCCGCCAACCTGTACGACGACCAGATGGGTCCGGCGGTGGGCGGCGGCATCGGCCTCACCCTCCTGTGGCCCGACCTGCAGGCGGCACCGCCGGGCACGCGCGCCTCGCGCAGCATGTCCGACCACCACCGCGCCATCAGCCTGTCGCTGGATTACATCGACGCCCTCCCCATCGCCGAGCTGCTGCCGCGCAAGACCAGTACCGAAGCGACCACCGAGGACGGCTCGATCAACCGTGACGACCCGCGCCGCCGGCTGGACCTGCGCAACGCCGGTACGCCGCACTTCGGGCTCACCCCGTACGCCATCGACGAAGCCCGCATGACGCGGTTTTCCGAGGCGTATGCCGCGCAGCGCGGCACGCCGCCGGTGCGCACGCCCGAAACCGACCAGGAGTGGTACATCGCCCGCGACACACAGGGCGCGCTGGCCACCTTCATCACCTGCAATCCGCCGCAGGATGGGCGCGAGGGGCTGACCGTGCAGGGCACCACGCTGGTGGATGACCCCGATGTGCCGGTGGCCACCTGCACGCATACCTTCACCGACCCGCAGGATGGGCTGTCGGTGCGCGCGATCTACCCGCGCGTGCTGCTCAAGGACTGGAAGGCCGTGGAGGACGCCACGCGCGTCCTGCTGGCCCGCTACAAGCTGCGGTAACCGACCAGGGTTCAGGAGGAACGACACATGGGTGAATTGACCCGCAAGGATCTGGAGATCCTCAGGGAATACGCAGACAGCGGAAACCGCGAGCGCTACTGGAGCTACCTGGCGCACAAGGAACATTCCGATGGCTACGGTCTGCTGGCCCTGGGCGTGGTGCGCAACGACAACCTGCCGGGCCAGGTAGCCAACGCCTACGCGCAGTCGCAGGCCCGTGACCAGCACGACCGCAACCCGGCCCTGCAGAACCGCAACCTGACCGAGCGCGAATGGGAGGCCTTCGGCCAGACCCTGCTGCACCGCGACCTGGAACGCCGCGAGCACTGGATGGAGGCCAAGCGCCCCGATCTGGCCCTGAATCTGCCCGGCCGCGATGTGCAGCAGGCGCACGATGAAGCCTTCAAGCGCCACCACCTCGACCCCAACTGCTGGACCCCGCGTGTGCTGCTGGAAGCCACCCGCAAGGAACGCGGAGAGGGCAAGGCCGAGGAAGTCTGGAAGGAGATGCTCAACAACGACGTCGGTGGTACCCAGCGCGCGGCCAACACGCTGGGCAGCGCGTACCTGGCCATGCCCTTCTGGAGCGCCACCGGCTATGTCGGCCGGCTGGGCCTGTACGAAGGCTCGCTCATGGCTGAGGCACTGCCCAGCAGCGATCCCAATGTCATCGGCTCGCGCAGTTCGTACCACATGTATTCGGAAAAGGAGCAGGCCTGGTACCTGCAGGTGCCAGGCAGCATCCCACTGCGTGAGCACAACCCGAGGATCATCGCCTCGCTGGACGACGCCCGTGCCGTGCGCCTGGAGCGCGCGGAGAAGGCCACGCACTTCCACCCCGAGGACAGTTACCGCACCCGCCTTGAAACGCCCAAGGTGGTGATGAACGAGCCGCTGGAGCGCGATGGCCGCGAAACGCAGCTGGCCGCCAACCGCCCCGATCACGCCAACGACCCTGTGTACCAGCAGATCCGCGGCCAGGTGGCCAGCCTGCAGGCCGAGCACGGCCTGGTGCTGGGCAACAACCCTGATGGCGTGACCGCGCGCCTGGCGGTGCTGGCCAAGGAGAACAACCTCAGCCAGGTGGACCACGTGATGCTCGGCAAGGCCAACGGCCCTGGGGGTGCGGGGCAGAACCTGTTCCTGGTGCAGGGCGCGCTGGATGATCCGGCCCACCTGCGGGTGGCCATCTCCGCCGAACAGGCCGTGCAGGCGCCGGTCGAGCATAGCTACCGGCAGCTGGATGCGCTGGCGCAGCGGCAGGCGCAGGATGTGGAAAGCGCGCAGCAGGTGCAGCGGGACGCGATGCGGATGGCGTGAGCCATCCGTGGGCCAGGCAGGGGCCGCGCATGCGCCCTGCCCGGCCGACCCGGTCAGTCCGGCAGCAGTTCGATCCGCCAGGTGTCCAGCAATGCCTGGACATCCTCACCGCCTTCCGCACGCGCTTGCAGGTGCCCAAGAAGATCCTGCTGGCGGGGCTGCGCGAAGACCATACGATACAGCGCCAGGCTGCTCTTCAGCCGATCAAAGCGGTGCTTGTCCTGGCTCAGAGGAAAATGGAACACCTTTCGCTCAACCGCCACACCGCCCGGTGCCTCGCAGATCCAATATGGAATCAGGCCCGCCAATGGCGTTTCCTTGTGAGGCACCTCTGCATTGGTGAACAGTCCCGCCCATGGGTCACCGGCTGCCTGGTCGGGCACGAACCCGGCCAGCCGCGCAACGTTTCGGCGGACGGCCAGTCCTTTGTAGCGATGAACGCGCCCCTCCCGCTGCTCAAGATCCACCGGATTGCCAGGCAGGTTCCAGTGAACAATCGAGTGGCACCAGGAATGGAAGTCCAGCCCTTCCTGCCCCACCGAAGTGGATGCGAGCACGAAGGGACGGAAGGGCGAGTTGAATGCATGCTGCAACGCGTCCTTGCGGGCAACCACCTTGTCGTCCTCGGTGGCATTTCCGTAGCGCATCGCATACCGGCAACGCAATGACAGCGCATCGTCGCGCACGAGCTTTCCATCCAACAGCTTCACACCCTCAGGGTGAAGCTGGCTTGCGCGCACGTGGCCCGCATCACTCACGCCCTTCGCGATGGCCTGAGCATGGGTAGATTTCTCGTCCGCTGCGTTCTGCTCGTGCAGCAGATGCAGGTACTCATCAAGCAAAGCCTGCAAATTGCCTTCTGCGCAGTATGCCACCGCCCGCCGCCAATACACCCCACCTTCCTCGTGAGTGATGATGGCGACCGCTTCGGGCATATTCAGCTGTCGGCGGAACACGTCCGCAATTTTTATGGCGGCTTGGCGAAGGTCGGCCTCATTGTCTCCCGGCAGCAGGCGCAGCAATGCACGCAAAGCGCACACACCTGGTGCCGCCAATGCGAGATCAGCCAGTACCTCGGCAATGTCGTCGGGACGTGGCCCAAGCGTCTGCAGAGAGGGCTCGTCAAAACCGCGCCCCCATACCTGTCGCCAGTAAGCCACATGACGGGAGAACCCCTGCCCTGAAACGCTGGCGCCACCGTCTTCCTCATCCTCACCCGCACCAATCGTCAGGTCCTCCGAACCCCAGCACGGGTCCACATGCGATTGGACATGCGCACGCTCAAGCAGAAGCAGCGTCAACCAGTACCAGCGCACGTCAGGCGGCCCCGAGTGCCTGGACGCTGGCAGGTCAAGCGACTCCATCCTCTCCCTGATCCGACCGGCAGCCTCACGCCTGGCATCTGCCAAGTGCAGCGAGCCACCTGCAGCGACCGACATCGCCAAGGGATCGACCATTGTGGCCAGCGCGAGGGAAGGAACCAGCAGAGTGAGCGCGTTCATGTCCTCATGCCCGCTCTTGCCGCTGTTGAAGCGCAAGCGAGCACTCAGGCTCTTGCCAGGCGCGTCGTATCCGGGCTGGAGCGCATGCCCCGCCATGGCCAATTGCTCGGCATGGTAGGAAAGAAGGCCGGCAATCGCATCAGGAACCATGTTCCAGCTTGAGAACACCAGCGTCTTGCTGAAATGGGATACCTGCGCGTACGCACCCTCTCCTGCCCAGTAAGGCATGGAAGGAGGAACCCACAACAAGCGCCAGCTGCCCTGGTCCTCCATATCCTTGGCCAGCACGTCCATTCTCGGGTTTGCCGCCACCAACGGGCTGTACCGCTGCAGCGCATCCTGATCCAGCGTCCTGTACTGCGGATGCTGGGACAACGCCCGCCCCAGAGCCGCCTTGCCCTGTCGATCCATCATGCGGCGCTTGAAGGTGTATCCGTCCTCACGCATGAAGTTCAGCAGGTAGGGACTGGAGCGCCAGAACTCCATGACATCATTCGTCCCCGCCGCTCTTGCAAGCGCATCCACGCAGGCGTAGTCCGCCAGGTCCTCCGATGTCAGCGACAACGGAAGCGGGACATCCCTCACCATCGCATCGCGGCCCCGGGTTACACCCACGCGCTCGGTCCGGCACATCACCTTCTTGAGCCGACTCTCGATTGCACCCTTGAGCACACGTGCATCATCCTGCGATGCCCCCACGCCCACCAGCGATGCACGGAATGCGGCGAGGTCAGCGCGGAGCGCGGTCACCTCTTCCGGATCATTGAACAGGAATGACGCCGTTGCCAGGAAGTCGCGGTAGTGATCCTCCTGCTCCTGCTGGGCGACGAACATCTTGTAGGGCGTGGCCGAAAGCAGGAGCACGCGAGGCTTGTTCTCATGGTCGAACAACTCCTGCGCCAGCTTTGCAGCAGAAGATGCCGGGGCAGCCTCGTCATCGGAGTCAGGATCCTGCACGGCAAGAAGCTCGCGGAAGCGCTGGAACTCATCCAGCACCACCAGATCAGGCTTCAGTGCCTTCAGGCAACAGTGCGCCAGCGTGGTGCGCAGCCAGGACGTCAGCTCGAGGGCTTCGGCGCGCTCGTCACTGTCCAGTGCACGCGTCCGCCGACCGGCGTGCCTGTCACAGACTTCGACAAGCTGTCTCAATCGCTTCTTGTCCAACGACTTGACAAACGTACGGGTGATGGCCTCATCCGGTTCATCCACGCCGTCCTCGTGCTCAAAATGCTGCCGCCAGCCATCTCCCAGACCGCCACGCAGCACCCAGGCCAAGCCGTTGGCATTGAGCCTGGATACGCCCTGCAGCATGCGATGGATGAGCACGCGCTCGCGGGCCAGTCCTCCACGGCTGGTTGTTTCAAACGAAGTACCTGGTGTGAAACTGATGAAGTTCACACCGTCGCCTTCCAGACCGCCATCGGCAAGCGCCAGCGGCAGCAGGGTCAACCGGGTAGCGCGAACCGCTTTGGTCGAACGAAGCCGAAGACGCTCCAGGTTCTGCGACGCGATGGAAGCATTGGAGCAGATGTAGATGATGTCCATGCGCTCTTTGCTGGCTGCCTTATGGGCAACCACGCGCGCGATCAGACCTTTGGCCACCTGCGTCTTGCCCAGCCCCACCTCATCGGCGACCAGGAAACGCAGTGCCGGATCGTGATCTTCGTACATGCGTCGGAACGCATAGTTCACCGTCCTACGCTGGAAGCCCTTCAGCCGCTCAAGAACGGGGGTCGGATCCGAAAGATCTGTATTCCTGTTCATTACGCAGCCTCCTTGCCAATAGCGTTTCCCACAACTTCCCAGAGGGCCAGGAAATCATCGGGCAGACAGGGCTGCCCATCGAACTGCTTGTCCTTCAACCGCTTCACCATGCGATCAATCGCTTCAAGTCGTTCAGGCTCGCGGGAATAGATCCGCAGCAGCTGTTCAAACAGCGGGTAGTTCGCCATGAGGCCACTCGCATCCCTGCTGCCGCCGCCGCTGCCTTCGGATCGATTGCGCGCTCCACAGCCTGCGGCCTGGGGATCATCCAGCAGCAGCGCGAGATAGCGCAGGAACGCCGCGCGGTTACCCAGGAGTTGTGCCACCAGCGCGTCCGCGCGGTCGTCTGGAGCGCCCTCCAGTGAAACTTCCAGCGCGAAGCGCAACGGCGGGACGGCCAGCTCCTCGGCGCGGGTACTGTTGGGCGTGACCTGGAAGCCAACCAGCGAACTCACCTCATGGCCGGCAAAGGTTCCCAGATCAACCTGACCCGCCTGTACAGGACGGGCCCGCTCGGAAACCACCGCCAACGGCCACGCGTGCAGCGTGGCACCGTCAAGCGGAAGGCCCGGGCACGAAAGCGCGAGGTTCCATCCCGAGACCGGATGGGTTTCGCAGTGCAGCGTCCAGGCGGCAGCAGCAATCTGGCGACGGATGGCCTCCAGCTGGTCCTGCAGTTGGCGACGCTCTGCGCCCTCCGCATCTTCGCCCCCACCGGGCGTGTACGTGTCCAGCAAGGGCTGAAGATGCTCGTCAAGCCACTGCCTCGGCGCGGGAATCCTGCTCACCGGACCACTCAGCTCCGCAACCACTTCAACGTTGCTGCCGTTCTGCACAACCGCGTTGGTGTAATTGGCCGAACCGACTGCAACGTGCACCCGTTGGCCGCGCTGGAACACGGCCACCTTGGCGTGCAGGCCCTGCAGCGTATCGGCCTGTCCAGCCTCTTCACCTTCGGAGAGCAGCGTGTCGGGCTTCAACACGTAGGCACTGTCATCGGCCAGGCAGGCGCCGGCCGGAAGCCTATCCAGCTCATCGGCGCGACTCACCAGCATGAAGTCGCCGTTGCAGTGCTCGCGCAGCGTCTGCAGCGCGCCAGCGCGTACGAAGGGAGAGACGATCAACACATCCTGGGCCTTGCCACCGCCCTCGAGCGGACTCCACGGCACGGCCCGCTTTGCAGTACCCAGCACGTGGAACGCCAGCTGGGTGAAGCCCGGAGGCTTTTCCCAGTCAGCGCGCTCGATGTCCTTCGCCAACGATACGATCATCGCCTGCCGCTCCAGGTCCGGCGACGCCCCTTCGGTATTCAGCGGCAGCCAGCGCAGGAAGTCCGCCAGCGGCTTGTTGCTGGCCTCCTTGGCCTTTCCTGGCACACCATCCAGGCGCAGGCTCACGTCCCAACAGCGGTCCCAGGTCAGATTGCGGGTCAGCACCAGCAGACGTACGACGGTGGCAGGTTCGGCGGCCGCATCGATGGCCACATAGCGCAGCGCCCAGATCTTCGGGTGGAAGGCGCCGCCGTGTGGGGCGCAGACCTCATGCACCATGCCCTCAGCCAGCACCGCCAATGCGTTGCCTGCTGGCGGTGCTTCCATCCGTCCCCGTTCGCAGAACACCGCAAGCCTGCGGCTTGCCCGGCGCAGCCCTTCCACGAGGCGCAAAGGATCTTCTTCGGCGCTGTTGTCGTGGTCGCCGAGCAAAGCGAAATGTGCAGGCAATCCCAGCAACGCGCCCAGCGACAGGCTGTACGTAGTGGCGACGCCGGCATCAAACCGGTAGCCGCTGGGGGGCTGCAAGGCCTCGGTCAGAGTACTGCGTGCAGATGGATGGATCATGCGGCCTCCAGGCCGTGCAGGAGGTCGGCAAGGTGACGGCGCGTGATGCCCCACCGGTAATTGAGGATTCCGAGGCCGGACGCACCGCTCCAGCGATCGAGGTTTTCAGGATTGAAGCGCGAGAGATTGCCTTTCAGCGAGCGCTCCCGCTCACGCACGAGACTGCGTGACTGCGGGCTGTCGGCCTGGCCGGCCTTGACCAGCGCAAGCCAGCTGCTCACGAACTCGCGGGTGCGCGGATGAATCGGACGCCCCACCCGTTCCACCTGCTCCCAGAACTGCACCATGTCCCATTCGCCCAGCTGCGAAGCCGGAACGCCGTCGATCCAGGTCTTCAGTTCCTGGCCGTACTCCTCACGACGTTCATCGTTGGAAGACGCCTCCGCCAGGGCAAGGTTGTAGACCAGCGACGCACCGTTGG
This sequence comes from Stenotrophomonas sp. 1L-E-5-B-C3, assembly GCF_057292075.1. NCBI lineage: Bacteria > Pseudomonadati > Pseudomonadota > Gammaproteobacteria > Lysobacterales > Lysobacteraceae > Stenotrophomonas > Stenotrophomonas sp. 1L-E-5-B-C3. The sequence continues at coordinate 17,230 of NZ_JBXAWS010000023.1, read as the reverse complement.
CGAGACGGGAGAACTGACGCGCGTGTTCCACGAGCTCACGCAGCGGCTGCGGAGCCTGGCGGATCTGTGGATGCAGCCATGGGAACCCGGCGTCGGCACAGTCGCCCAATCGCCCCTTGTCCTGCGCCAGCCACACCAGCAGGGTCTGCGGGTGATGAACCTTCCATTGCTCGCGGATGAACTCCGCCTCGTCCGCGGTCAGGGACAGCGATCCCTCTTCCAGTGCGGCCACCGGTACGAGCTTCTCCAGTGAGGGATGCCAGGTCTGTGCAATCAGCTCAGCGTCCTCCATCCCGTCGTCGCGTTGCTGCTTCCAGCTGCGCTCCCTGCGAATCTGCTCGATGGCCGAGAAGTAGTCCTGCTGGGAGCCCGATCGCGCGAAGATGCCCCAGGAGCGCATGCCCGCCCAGTAGACGGAGCTGGCAAGGCGCTTGAGCGTGTGGCCGGAATCACGACCGAACGCCCCGTCCTCCGCCGCCAGGCAATCATTGAGCTTCAGCTCATCCTGCCGCGCACGCTCTGCAAAATCCCTGGGGCGTACCGAAGAAGCCTCCAGGCCCATGAACATCCTCGGCAGCAGAAGCATGTATCGCAGCCGCGTCTGGATGACGGAGGTGCCGGGGAACAGCTGGTCGGACAACGCATCGCGGATACCGCCAAATCCGAGCTCGTCGCGGGTGCCGGGCTGGTCCAGAAGGGCCAGCAGCGTAGCGCTGCGTGCCTGTGCCGCAGCGTCATGGTCGAGCCATGTCAGGCTGGAAGGCATCTCAAATCCTCCCGCAGGCGCGTGCGCGCGTGGATGCACGGCGCGATACATGGCGCGTGCATTGGGTCTGCTGGTTCATCACTTTCCCCTGTTCCTGTTCCTGGTGTGGGTGACGCTTGTATCTGTGCTGCTCGATTGCTCTTGCATGTGCCGGCCAGCCATTCTTCCGATCAATGCGTCACTGGCTGTCGCGCCCTCAAAGAAGATGGACCAGCAGGACGCACCATGGGCAGGGATGCCCCCGCCATTCATACGGAGGCAAGCCGCCCATGTGGGGACGTACACAACGTTGGACCTATCACTGCCCAGCCTGCGGTTGGCTTCGTATCACCCCGCCAACGGGGGATGTGCGTCTGCCGGGGCTGACGCACTTCTCCCATTGCCCGCAGTGCAGGTCACCCGCCGTCTCTGGCCGCCCCACCCGCACCCTCGACCACCTTTGGGACGGTCTGCCTGAGGCCTGGCGGAAGGCAGACCCCAAGCCATAGCGACATTCAGGCAAAGACCGGTCATGCCAGGCCACACCCGCATCAAGCGGGCGTGAGCACCCGTCTTGCTGCATCGAGGAAAGCGGCATTGATCTGGTCCGCATCGACAAGAAGTCTGGACAGGGCGTCGAGGTTCATCGCCGCGTTGATGGTCTCCACGTTCTGGGTTGCCGAACGCATGGTTGCCGCATCCTGGACATCTCCCTGCATCAGGTCCAATGCAAGCGCACGCGCGGCCGAGCGGCAGGCCTTCGCCGTCGCGATGGATTCGGTGATGGCACTGCGATAAAGCTCGAACACCTCGTTGATCCGATCCTCGACATGCTCCATCGGCAGACGACCCTTGGGACGCTCACGCAGGAAGTCCTGCATGGATTTTCCACGGAATTCGTACTCCTTGCCGTACTTTGAGGAGTAAACACTGATGCCCTCAACCGTGATTCCATTCAGCTCGATTTCGTCCTCGATCTGCCCCAGGATCTCTTCAATCTGATCAGCTGATCGCAGATCGGCCTTGTTCAGAACCACGTAGACAGGGCGTCCCTCGAAACCAATCTCCTTCAGGAATTCGATATCCGAATCCGGAGTCGTACCGTTGGCGTCAATTCCGATGACCCAGAAGAGCACATCCGACTTCCGCGAGTGAGACACGGCTACCGCGCGGTCGCTCTGACTGAAACTACCCTCGGTACCCGGGTTGTAGCCGGGGGTATCCATCAGACAGATGTTGCCGGTGCGCTCGGTGTCCATGCTGGTACCGACGCTTACCAAGGGCATGATCCGCTTGAGGTCAAAGCTGAACTTCTCGACAAACGCACGGGACATTTCCTGGTAGAACCCGGCATCCAGATCAATGCAGCCGCCATTGAACGAATACGCCTGGATCTTCGTCTGCTGCGCGGGATACACGTAGCTGGGGATGACGGTTGCCGGCGTGACGCTGGAGAGCAGCTTGAAATCCTTGCCGAGGAAGCTGTTGATGAAGGCCGACTTTCCGCTGCTGAAGCCACCGACCACCCCCACGACCGTGCGGCGGAAGATGTCCGGATTGGCCGCCATCAGGTGCAGCTCCTGCTGGATGGACTGCAACAACCTCAGCGCCTTCGCTTCGTCAGCGAGGGACGCCTCGGCACTCGCAAAGCGCATGTAGTCATCATCGAGCAGCTTCTGGAAGGCTTCGATTCCCTCATTTCGCGGCGGCGGCACAGCAAGCAGGCGCGAAACGAGCGCAAAGCGGATCTGCGTTGCGGCATGTTCGGCCTGCAGAAGATCCAGGTCGCCACCCAATTGGCGGCTCTGCTCCTGCTCGCTTTCAAGCGCAGCCTGGGTTGCAGCATGCTGCATGGACTGCACCTTAAGGCGGTCCTGGGCATCCACCAGGCTCGTCGTCAGCTGCGCCCGGGCCATCTTCTCGGCGCCGTAGCGCTGGCTCAGGTCCAGTTCGCGCCTGCCCGCTTCCTGAAGCTCCTTCTGCAACTCCTGCGAGGCCTGCCTCTGGGCATCGAGTTCGCCAGCCAGTGCCTGCTCGCGGGTCTGTGCATCGTCACGCTCGCGACTACGGGTGGTCTCACTCTCGGCCAGGGCCTCGGACACATTCTTCAGCTCAGTTCCCCGCTCCGCCAGAGCCTCCGATGCGCGTTCAAGTTCGGTCTCGCGCTCCGCCAGAGCCCCGGATGCGTGTTTCAGTTCAGCTTCCCGCTCTGCCAAGGCAAGCGCGCGTTGCTCCGCCGTGATGTTGAGCCGTCGATGGTCCTCCACGATGGAGATCCAACGCTGGCTGGCTGCATCCATCTGCTCCTGGATGGCGGTCACGTGGAGCCGACGGCCCCACGGCTTCCACCCGGCGAGGTAGGTAAGGTGCTGCGCGCTGGTGCCTTCGAACAACGGCCTGCCATTGTCACCACTCACTGCATTGCCTCCAGCTCCGCATCCATCATGGTCAGTGTCGCCCGCGTCTTTTCAGCGTCTTCCATCAGCGCCTGCAGTGCATCGAACTGAGCTTGAATGTGCCCAATGAAGTCATCTGCAACAGACTTTGGAATTGCCCTCTTTACTGTCTCAACATACTCGTAGGCCGCGGCCTCAGCCGTTTCTCGCAGTGTCTCAATGGCGTGCTGCGCCTGCTCGAGGAACGTATCGGCCTCGCTACCCTTCAGCTTCATGGTGGATGCCTTCAGCACCGGTGCCCGAAGCGAAACCGGAGGAAACTCCACGCCATTGACGATGCTCTTCAGCGATGAATAAACCGCCTCGATGTCCAGCTCATCGTCCAACTGCCGTCGCGCCGTCTGGAGCAGTTCTGCAAACAGCCGCTTGCCAAATTTGGCCTGCAACTCAGTCGCTCTGCTGTCAAGATCTGTTCGCAGCCCACTAGCAAATGCCGATACGGCGGACTTCACAGCAGCAGGCAGGACGGTGCGGTTGTTCTCCTCATACTCCCGGTAGCCGCCATCCCAGAGTTTTCTTGCCACCCAATTGAAGGCGCCAGGAGACTCAGTGCGGCGGGTGGTTTTCTCGGTACCTACCGTCCTGCTCACCCCCGAATCGGCAGCGTCGTAGGCGCCATCGATGACCTCCTTCATGGCCTTCCTGAGGCCATTCACGAAACCAGTCTTGATACCCATGAGCTCATCATCCAGAGCCACCGTAAGGTTGAATTTGCGACGTTCCAACCCTCGCTTGTTCTTCTTCAGCTCCGTCAGCCCGGCCTCACCAATCTCCCCTCTGCGCAAAGACAACTGTCTGCGCAGCTCACGCAGCAGCTCGACCTGCTTCCGCTCCTTGGCATCCAGCAGGTCCTGGCGCCGAGCGGCCAGCACGCGCGCTTTCGCTAGACGGGTCTGTTCCACCACCTCATGCAGACCGGCCATGTTGGCCAACTGATCGAGATTGGTGCGTGACAGCCCTGGATTGTCATCCCTGAAGTAGTCCGGGTAGGTTTCCTTGAGGTTCTGCCACGCCGTCAGGCGGCCACCTTGCCAATCCGCCACGCTGTCGAACTCGACGGACATCGAATGGCACATGCCGGAACTGTGGATGATCGCATCCTCACCCTTGTCCACCAGGCTCTGGAATACATCTCCAACCTCGGGGTTGGAGAGCTTCAGCTTATCCAGCACCTTGCCCGCATGGCCCGCAAGCTCCCGCCGCAGACCGGTAAGCGAAGCATGCAGCTGTGCCTGCATTTCCGAACCATGCAGCGTGTTGTCCACCTGGCTGGCAACCAGCACCAGTTCGCGGATGCCCTCGGCAGCGGTGATCCGCGCCATCACGTCCAGATCTTCCTGACTCATGAACTGCGCTGCCGGGCTGACGACAAACACCACATCGCAGCACTTCAAGAGATCATGGGTGCGTGCCTCGCGCGATGCGACCGGGTCATTCAGCCCCGGCGTATCGATGATGCGCAGCCCGCGCAGCGCCTCCACCGGCATCTCGATGTCGACGCTCTTGGTTACAGGCATGTAGTGACCTTCCGCGGCAACGTAGTCCGCCAGCAACGCCGCCAGGCCCTCTACGTCGTCGGCCTCCAGCGGCTTGTCCTCCTTCAGGTGGGCCAGCGAAAGGCCGGACGCCGTGATCTTCGCCCACTGTTCGTGCGAGGCCTGCAAGGACGGCTGCTGGGTGGCCAGTGCCCGTCGGGCACCCCGCTCGGCCAGCTCCCTTCGGCGCTCAGGGTCCAGGCCCGCACGCCCTTCCGTGCGTCGCAGCTCTTCGATCAGCGACTTCTCAAGCAGGTCGCTGTACACAGCAGCAGCCTGCTCGATGTTGGCAAGATCCGCCTGGGAGTAGAAGCGCGCGGTCGCCTTGAACCGCTCGCCGTAGGTCAGCGTGGTCAGTGCTGCGGTCATCGGCGTCGCCGCCTGCGGCAGTACTGACTCCCCGTTGAAAACCAGCGCGTTGAGCAGCGTCGATTTGCCGGCCTTGACCCGGCCGACAATGCCAATGTCCATCAGGCGATTTTCGTCGTCCAGTCGCAACAACGCTTCCTTCAGGCTATCGATCGTGTCGATCTCCCACTGCGACGAAGCCCCGACGGCGCCATTGAGAATGTCGGCGTGTGCTGCAAGCCACGTGATCAACTTCTGCTGACGGTCCAGGATCACTTCAGCACTCATCGGGCGGACTCCAGCGCGACGACTTCGTTCGCAACGGAGGTCAGACCAGCTTCCGCAGCGTCAAGTGCTTTCACGCGTGCCGCGCGGGCAGGACTGCTCTGCTCGGCCACAACACTTTCCAGCAGCTGCCGTTTTTCCTCGATGGCCGTCTTGAACTCATGCACGGCCTGCTCGATCAGGCCATCAACCTGTGCCTGCAGCAGCTCGGGCAGCTTGGTCCGGAACTCGCGCTGCACCGACGGAATAACCTGGTTGTCGATGGTCTTGCGCAGCTCCTCCTCGCGGAGCTTGCGCGACACAAACCCGAGGATCTCCGGCAGGAAGATCACGACCAGCTCGATCGCCGGCGCCACGACGCTGGTGGTGACCGCCAGAACGGTGGTGATACTGCGGAAGGCGACTCGGGCTCTCTGGGTCTTCTCCCGATCATTCTCGTCATCACCGGCATAGGGACGCAGCAGCTTCTCGTCTTCACGCGCCTTCTGCAGGTTGCCCTGCCAGCGCTCGAGCGCTTGACCGGTCTGGGTCAGCGTCTCCTGCACGCGCGTCTGCATCTGTTGCGTCCAGTCCGGTCCGCCGACACTGCCAACCTCATCCACCTCGCGCTGAGACAGGGATTTGGCCAGATCACCAATCGCCTGCTGGCTCAGCCCTTCCATGCGTTCCTTGACCACACGACTCAAGCGCTGGCGGGAAATATCGCTGACGACCTGCGCAAACCGCGGGTTGTTGCCACCGGCAGCGGCCGCCTGCAGCTCACTGGAGGCCTCGCGAAGGGCCTGGCCTACTTCCTCAACGCACTGTTCGACCACCTGGCTCAGGCGGCTACGGCCCAGCTTGGCCACGAGGGCGTCGCGCTGGGCGTTCAGATCATCCAGGGCATCATTCAGCTGACGTACGCTGCGATCAATATCCGCATCGCTCTGATCCAAAGCCTTGCGTGCCATTTTCACCTGGGCACGAGCGTGGGCAAGCTGGCGCGAGATTCGCGGCAGGAAGCGGCCGATCCACAGATCACTTGCACTGATCTTGGGCAGCAGACTGGCCAGTCCATTGCCCTGCTTGCGGTCGTCGCGTGCCATGGCCGGCGCAACGCCCAGGCGCAATTCAAGCTGCTCCCGTACAGCCACTTCCACGGCATCCACTTCTTCGGCCGAACGCAGGTTCGCCTTGCTCAGCAGGATCGAGAATCCAGCCTCATAGGTCTGCATGGTTTCAAGCTGGCGCAGCGTCGACTCGGCCAGAGTACCGTCGGGCACGCTCACGGCCACGATGAAGTGCGCGCCACGCGGCAGATAATGGGCGATGGCCTTGTTGTGGCTGTCCAGCGAGGAGCCGAAGCCGGGCATGTCCACGAGAACCTGTGGATACAGCGCTTCCAGGCGCGGGTCGTCCAGATGCAGTTCCAGGTGCGTGTACGACGAGGCCCGCGGCTTGATGGACAGCAAGTCCTCCACGGCGAGCCGATCACTGCCACCATCGGCACGGTGCGCCAGAACGTGGGGATCCCGGCTGAAGCGCAACTCGGTGGCCAGCTCAGTCTCCGGGGTGATACCGACCGGGAGGATGTCCGCGCCCAGGAAGGTGTTGATCAGCGAGCTCTTTCCTGCACTGAACGCACCGATGATCGGTACCAACAGTTCGGCCCGCTGCATTTCTTCGGCGAGCGAGTGGTTTTCAGGCAGTTCGATCGCTGCGCTGTCAGCCAGCGTCGTAATCCGGTCCAACAGACCAAGGCATTGATTCTTAACAGCGAACATCTGTTTCCCCTGTGTGGCGTGTAGGTCGAAGGAGTAGCGCGGAAAGATTGTGTTGCGGGCGTGCGACATCCGGCGTCGCACCCACACGTCAGTAACGCTGTGCGGCGCTTCGGTGGCGAGCGGCGATATCATCGGCCAGTGCTGCGGGAGCCAGAACGCGTACCGATGCGCCCAGGCCGAGCAGCCACCAGCGCAGTTGGGCGGAGTCATCGACGGTGGCCCGCAGACGGGGAACAAGACCGTCCCCGACGTCCAGCTTCTGATCACGGGAGAGCGGTGTCTCCGCCAGGTGCTGGGCCAGGGCTTCATCAAGCTCCAGCTCAACGGACAGAGGTCCCTTGCTCTCGAAGCCTGCTGCAACCCGGCTCGCATAGTTTCCGAGTTCGAAGGACTCAGCACCTTCGGTGTCGGCGTCGAGCATTTCTGCACGCTGTACCCGGTGCAGCGACAGCGTAGTGGTCTCCGTGCGCCCATCAATCCGTCCAGCCAGGTAACTGGACGTTCCACGCTGGATCATCCCGTAGGGATGGAAGACGTACTCACTGGCATCGCTACGGCCACGGGCCACGTAATACAAGCGCAGCTGCTTCTCGTTGAAAAGCGCCTGGTGCACGTTGACCGCCACGTCGGTGTCCACCGCAGCCGGCAGCAGGGACTGGCTGGCTGGCACGACGGCGACCTTCTCGTGCCAGCGCCGCGTGGAACGCGTCGTGCGGACCGCCGCCAGCGTCTTCTCTGCCTGGTCAAAGAACGGCGTCAGTGCAGGCCAGTGATTGGCTGGCAACAGTCCCTGCAGGTTGCGCTGCGCGGTGAGCAGCACCACCGCCTGTGAGACGGACATGCCCGGCATGCTGAAGGCGGCCGCGCCGCGCATCCATGCCCAACCATAGGGTTTCTGAAGATCATTGCTCTCGATGGGGAACTGCAGCGACAGGGCGTTCAGATCCCGTTCGATGGTTCGAGTCCCCCCCTTGTAGCTCTCCGCCGCCAAGGTCTGGGCGAGCTCCTTCACGGTGCGGTAGTGCGGAGCAGGCTGCAGCAACTGCAGCAGACGCCACTGGCGCGCCAGCGAGGAGCGGTTATCGGTGTCCATGTTGCCAGTCCTTTGTATGTTTCCACGACATCCCAGCAGGGGACGAGCCGATTCAACCGAAAGCTGCGACATCTGATGTCGCAAGAAGCCACTTCGGCCAACAACGGGTTCCTTCCCTTGGTCTCGTGATTATCTTGAATCCGATCACGCTTTCACAGCAGACACAGGACGATCTGCGGGTGTGGATGTGGAACGATGTGTGTTCCGATGGAGGCTCAAGTAATCCAAACGCAAGCCGATAGCGGCCGGCTACGGATGCCAATGGCACGGCGCTCGGCGGGCATCGACGCAGCCTGCACGGGGCGCCTGTGGTGGATCGCTCTGCAGCAGAATCTATCGCCAACTCGCGCGCGATGTCTTTAGGAATGGTCCGAAATCCAATCGCGCCGCCACGATCCCGGGAGCGCCGAGTATCGGCCTGGGTGACGCGACACAGGTTGTCGCACCCCTCTGCAGAATGGACGCCGAAGGATCGGAACAGGGGCATTGGACGCCCCGCTACTACCCAGGAGGAGGGACTGCATGTTCAAGATTATCGGTGCCACGGTGGTTTACGGTTTCGCGCTGTATGGGCTGGGCCGCTGGCTGACGGACCAGCAGCTTGTCGGCGCAGATGACTGAGGCTCGGCAGAGCATGTGGGGACTGGCGCAAAAGTCGACCTACCATTGCCGAGACTGCGGCTGGAAGCGGACGTTGCCTTCGTCCGGGGATGCGCGTATCGAGGGACTGACCTGGTTCCGCACCTGCCCCGAGTGCCGCTCCACTGCGCTGGCGTGCGGCAGCGCAGCCACTCTGGATGCGCTTTGGCAGGGATTACCCGAGGCTTGGCGGAGTGCGCGACGTTCGGAGTAGTTTCCCAGCCGGAGGTGCCATGCATAATGGCAAATCTTACAGGGGGGAAAATGGATTCGACTGCTCTGAAGGAAGTGCATCGTCAGATTCGCGATGCACAGCCGGACTCGACGCGCGTGCGCCTACACCGCGCCATCAGCTGGCTCAACCGCGCCGAACAGGAAGACGAGGATACGGACGCGCGATTCCTGTTTCTGTGGATTGCGCTGAACGCAGCCTATGCCCAGGAGTTCGGATTCGAGAATGCCGAGCGCGAACAACTGCGCAGGTTCTTCGATGCTTTGCTGAGGCATGACAAGCAAGGAAGCCTGCAGGACATCCTGTTCAAACAGTTTCCCGGGCCTATCCGAACCCTTATCGGGAATCGCTTTGTCTATGCACGCTTCTGGAAGGCACTGCGGGAACATGACAGCAGCGACCAGTGGGCAGAGCGCTTTGCCAAGGACCAGCGCTCGGCGCTGCAGGCCGTGGTTGAGCGGCGTACTGAAGTCGTGCTCTCCATCGTGCTTGACCGGCTGTACGTACTGCGCAACCAGCTGGTACATGGCGGGGCCACGTGGGACAGCCATGCCAATCGTGAGCAGTTGCGAGATGGCGCCGCCATCCTGGGCCAACTGGTACCGGCTATCCTGCATCTGATGATGAGGGACGACGCGCCCGACCTGGGTGAAGTCGCCTACCCGATGATCCCCATCTGAACCACGGCACGGCCAGAGATTTCGGCAGGCCCGGCAACGCGGTTTAGGGACTGAGCGCATGGCTGGGACCCGCCCCAGCCATGCACGCTCCACGCCATCCCCTGACCCCAAGGAGATGATCATGCCCACGATCCTCGCCGGGCGACTGGAAGGTTTTACCCACGCGCTATCACCCGCCACTACAACGTCGGCATGGGCGCGGCCAGCCGCTCCAAGCGGGAGCCAGCCGGGGGATAGCCGCTATGCTGGCAGCGCACCGGAATGGATACCACGTATGCCCCGTTTGAACGCCGCCCTGGCACTGAACCTCGCCCTCATGCTGCTGAGCGCTACACATGCCATGGCCATGGCGGCAGACCTGCAGGTGTCCACCGAAGTGTTCGTAGAGGCCGGTGACAACCCCTCCTTCAAGCTGCGGCAGGCACCTGCCATTGAGTATTCAACGGCCCCTGCCACGCCGCCCGATACCTTCCTGCAGGCTCCCATGGCGGTGCTGCTGGTTGCTCAACTGGATGAGCTGGGCCACGTTTCCGACGTGATGGTGGCGCGGTCCAGCGGACTGCGGGAGTTTGATCGTGCGGCCCTTACCGCAGTGGACCAATGGCGCTTTGATCCAGTCGTGGTTGAGGGCGTCGCGCTGCATGCGCGGGTGCGGGTGCGTTTGAGCTTCGTGCCTTCGGCCGAGGCGCCTCCTGGTTGAACCGCTGCTCCAATCTGTCGCAATTGGTCCTACGCCATGGCCCTGGCTGCGGGCATTCCTGCGCTTGAGGCCAATAGCGCCAAGCGCTTCAAGAGCGTTGCGGCGCAATCGCTTGCTGGCTTAACACCGTGTGCGACAATGCTGAAAGCGTCAGGACTGGCAATCAACAGTCCTGTGGTTTCTTGGCATTTGGTTGCTGCACGGGTATCTCTTGGCGTGCCACCGGAAAAGGGTGGCGCGGGACTCGAAAACCCGTCTCTGTACCAGATGTATGCGCTTGCCGGCCGGCGTCACTTTTCTGTGGCGCCGGCTGGCAATCCGTTCGCGTTCCATGGCGGACGGTGCGTGGGGATCTTCGGATCCGCCGGTCTGGTACATACCGGTTTTCGAGCCCGCACCGTCCGCCACCTTTATTGGTGGCGCTGCTATCTGTCCTGTACGGAGCATTGCCATGAACACATCGGACTTCCGTTCCCTGCACGCGCAGTACGATCCGGACAACGCCGAACCCGAGCGCGAACCTTCCGTCGATCCCAACGCCTTCGTCGCCACGCTGCACCGCATCGAAACCGGTGCGGCTGCGGACGGCCAACCTTGGCCGGAGCGTCATCAACTGCCTGGGCGGTGCCTTCAGCTGGCGGACGCGGATTGCGCGCTAGCGGGGCTGCGTGTGGTGGCCGAGCTGATGCTGGCTGCGGAGCGGACTCGGCAGAACGGCGCGCCTGAGGAGTACCTGGGCGATCGGGTTATGGAGGGGTTGAAGATGGCTTGTGTAGCGTTGACTGCGCAGGCTATTGAGCGGCTGCAGGTTCGGGAGTAGAGCGCGCTTCGCTACGTACATCGAGTGCAATGCGCGGATCGTACGCACGGTCCCAAGCATTCGCCGCTGTCTGAGCCCTTTAGCCCCCAACACTGGCCTCATTATGCCGAGCCGGACTTTGCTTGCCCTGACAACGGCAGCGCTATTGGGATTGATCATTGGAGGGACGTACGCGCCAGCCACCACAATGAGTCTTGTGAACTACCCAAGACTCACCGACTCGGAGTTTGCCCTGTTTCGGGCCGATGCCGAGAGCTACGCCGAAGCATTGGCTTGCCAAGGCGTCATCATCGGAAAGCATGATTCCAGTAGACGCTTCTTTGATATGAGCGTACGCGGCGATGCCGTTCTGTTCGTGGACAACTCTGGGCCGAGTCTTCTGATAGTCACCATGTCTACGGTCGCAAGCGATGCAGTGGAGCTACAGCGTTGGAAAGATGGATGGGGCTCATCAGAGAGACGCAGGAGGAACTTGAGCGCACCTGAGAACAGCTGCTCTAGGTCTGCGTCCCAATAGCCCCAATCTGCACCCTGTCGAGACAGCCAAACGCGTCAACCAATGACACAAGGAACCTGGTTCTGGCTAGAATCCTGGGCAGTTAGCTTCTAGGACAGGGATCTAGGATGGAACTCCCATTCGAGGTGGGCGCGCTCTACAACCGTCAAAAGCAGATCCATGGTGTATTTGGCGGCCAACAGCAAGGCGGCATTTCGACGCCCAAGGAGCATCCGCTAGTCATCGCGTTCACTGGCGAGGCCGGCGTGTCTCACGGCTACCACGACTTTTGGGACGACGACGAAGTCTTTCATTACTTCGGCGAGGGTCAAGTCGGAGACATGAAGTACGTAGCGGGCAACCGAGCGATTGGTGAGCACGTCAGGGATGGCAAGACGCTCGTAGTGTTCCAGATGATGGGCAAGGGGCGGCCCTACCGGTACCTTGGTAGGTTCATCTGCCAGTCCTCCTACGTTCAACCTGGCACACTAGATCGAGAAGGGCAGCCACGATCTGCGATCGTTTTCCGCTTGAGATCATTGGAAGCCTCGCTGGGCCTTGCGGCGAGCGAGACGGACCAAGCAGAGATCGATGCCGCTATCGATGACGTCGGCGCGACCACTACAAGACGCGAAACCGAAGTGCGGACGAAGCAACGTCTCTTCCGCGAGCGCCTGATCGGCGTTGAGAAGGGTTGCCGGTTGACCGGCATTGAGGACCTCAGATTCCTCCGCGCGAGCCACATCAAGCCATGGGCTGATAGCACTCATAGCGAGCGTGTTGATGGGGAGAACGGCCTTCTGCTGGCCCCCCATGCGGACCTGCTGTTTGATCGGGGGTGGATTAGTTTCTCGTCGATCGGTCGCCTGCTAGTCTCGAGCGGCCTGCCGCCTGATGTGCAAGTTCGTCTTGGTCTGAAACTGGATGCTTCGCATCGTTGTGGAGTCTTCTCCGCAAAGCAACTTAGCTTCTTGGAATTTCACCGAGACGTTGTTTTTGATAGCTGCCGTCTCCCATCAGGTTGCCCAGAGCACTAACTCGAAAATTTTCTGTAATGATCCACCGATTTTTGCTCTCGGAAGGTCGCCGATGCGGTGCTCGCCATACCGATTTGCGACAAGTGCCATCCCAGCAAATGTCGCGTGCCGCAGTCGATCACTAACAACCTGCTGAGCCGGCCGTCCTTGCCACCCCAGAGCCGGCACAGATCCGTAGCCCATCACTGATCCTGCCCCTGGTCGCGAGAAGTCTTCGCTTCGATTCGCGGACGCTGACCAAGCGGGTGCTTCTTGCACCAACCCTTGAGCTGGAAGATCCGCTGCACGATTCACGCCCAGCAATGCAACCACAGTGCGGTAGCCGAACGATGGCTCCGCCTCGATCATATCTATGATTGGCTCGGCCAGCTTGGAATTGGCCTTGGCCGAACCCTTAGTCGGCTTGGAGTATGTCGACCGACGCGCGGCACCCGTGTCTTTCAGCCCCTGCTGGACCGAGAACATCAGCTCACGTCCTTTCCCCTCAGGACGGCCCGCTTCTTTCGGGCGCTGATCACCAGCATTGCCTCGCCGGAGGCCTCCTGAAGACCCTTCAGCCGCCGCTCGTACTACCTACGCATATCCTCAGGCTTGGCACGCCGGGCATTCTCTACGCCGCGCTTGCCGTCCTCGACCCAAATTTCGATCTCAGCGGGGGTCAGATCGAACCGCCGGCTGGCTGCGGCCGCAGCCGTCTCGCTCTGGGTGAACTCAAGGACCAGCGCCGACTGATGCCGGGCCTGCCATCGCCTAATTGTTTTCTACCAGCATTTCTCTCATCGACGTCTCCTTCGGGGAAAGTAACACCTGAGCAGAAAATCCGTGGTTCATTACAGTACGTCGCCAAAGTACGGCGAGTGAAGCATAGGTACAGTGCAATGCGCGAACTAGAAGATAAGCGTCCCCTGCCTATCCAGACGGGTCAAACCATGGATTCGAGACATGCCCTCGCGGAAGTCGGAGGTTCCCCCGTAGCTTGGGTGTCGCACCTGGTCAACCTCAACGCCCAGCTTGGATGCATAGATAGCCGCGTCCTGCCCAATGGCGACAATTCGCTCAATCCTCAAAATCCTAATCAATTGAATATTGAGCTCGCTCGCAACCGCAAACTCATGAGCGGTGAATTTTCTGTTTGTAAGCTCATCCCCATCCACATACGGATGAAATGGGAATACATTCCAAAGCATGGGCGGAGCGCTTATTTGACGCAAAACTGACCAGATCTCTGTAGCAGTCCGCTCCGCCACAACTGGCCCCACCGTTGATCGCTGCGGCTGTGCAAATCCATAAAGCGTACCCAGTTCGGACAAGTGCGCTTCATCAGTCAGGGCGACGCCGGTCCGTCGCCCTCCACGGTAGCCGAGGTCCCGCCCCATCCACATGACCCTAGAATCAATTTCCCTGACCGCATTTAGATAGTTGAGGAGGAGTGCCCTTCGAATCAGCGGACTCTCAACAGACTTATCATGTGTTACGCACACGTCTGCGTATGGGTTGAACACCCTTGGCAGGCTTACGCCTGCCAGTCGCTCTACGAACTTCTTTGTGCTCAGTAAGCTCATCTACTTCTTGAAGCCCTTTGTACGTGATTCTGCGCGCGTTGAGATCGGCGACGACATAACCGCCTCTCTTTTCCTTCAGAGTTCTGAAGACCTCGAACCCCATAAGGATAGCATTTGCCCACTCCCAGGGCTGGCACGCCTCGACCTCATACCCCTTAACAAGCGACTGAACCTGCTTCAGAACCGGGTAAGGAAATTTCTCTAAGCGCACCCCTGCAAAAAGATGCTCGCGCCCGATGTTAAACATCCATGTGGAAATAGCCTCCTCGATTATTATCGCTCGCGCGCCGTCCTCATTCTCATCAAGTGCTGGCGATGACTTTCTTTTTCGCTTAAGTAGGGCGCGAAGAACTGGCGACCAACCCAAGCAGGCAGCGTATGCCAGGTGAAACACATCATGAAACCGGTAGTCGTCTGCTTCGTGGCTATTGTCGGTCAATCGATCTCCAACGTTAATGCCATTGACCGAGATGAACGCGTACGGAACTGTGCGGACCTTTCGCTCTTCAAACCGTACCCAAAGTGTACGCGGGAGCTGCTCGTTCTGATCTGAAGCTGAGTCGAAGAGCTCCGATGGCGAAGGACTTGCACCCGGCCACCGCGCACGAACCTTATCAACATTATCTCTGGCGACCTGCTCCAGGTCGAGGTTCAAGGAGTGCGTCAGGAGCGCAAGATCCGCTAGCATTCCAGCCAGCGCAGGAAGTGCTGCACCGGGTGACGAGACCAGAGCACCGGCTCGCCCAACAGCACGCTGAAGGGCTTCGTTCTCTCCCATCTGAACCGAGCTCTTGCTAGCGTTAACAAAGCCCGTCAGACGCCGAAAACTTACATCGGCGTCCCTCCCCCCGAGCGGCTGCACGCGAAGAATGGCCGCAACTTCATTAATGGCCGATTTTAGCAAAGCCGACATCCTAAATTTCTGATGCTTAGCTATTGCAAACAGATACCAGAGAATGTCACCAATTTCCTCAGACGCGACACTTGCCTCTGCGTCCGTCAGCGCATCCCTCTTTGCTTTTTTGATCCCCGAGCAAAGCTCACCAACCTCACCTATTAGGCCGAGCTTATGCTTGAAAAGCTCATCATCTGTCCCCTGAAATTGATTTGAGCTCATGGCAGAGCTCAGATATTGGTCAAAACCGAAGACGCTCTTAAGGCGAGTCATGTTCAGAAGGCTCCCTTCCATTGCGCCGGCTGACCGTGGACTCCGGCAGCATGGCTAGACGTTAGCCAGGCAAGGAAGGAATCTTTGAGTGATTCCGGAATATTAACGATGTGGCCCCGGCCTGGGCGACATAAGTCATGCCTCCCCTGCTTCCTCGCAGACATCGGAACAGCCACTCTACGATCGCCGAAATAATAGAAATCATCCGCAACTAAAACCCTATCTGCGCTAACGTCACGCTTCATGTTTTCGAGATTGGCTCTACCGCCCGGGAAACTATGGTGGGAGTCCGACTGAATCCAAGCGCCCGCTTCCTTATGGTAGATATTGTCACCATAGGCGCGCTTTAAACTTCCATTGAGCACCGGCCGCTTTACTTCAAAACGTGGATCATTCCAATACTCATCGAAACTCAGCGCCTCGCCAACCTTCATAGCATAGATCAGGTCGCCTTGCCTTCCTGTTGAAACGGCACCAACTCCAATTATCCAGTCCCCTAGCGACGCATTCCCGCGTATCTTCGGCTTACAGGTAGCCAGAGTACATGATCCAGAGAATGGATTTGGCGCAAAACCGAAGTCCCTAACCACCACATAGCTATACAAGCGACTCATTGGCATTTGATCCTCTTGATCTCCCTATCCCCCATCTCAGATCCATCTGAGC
This sequence comes from Stenotrophomonas sp. 1L-E-5-B-C3, assembly GCF_057292075.1. Lineage (NCBI taxonomy): Bacteria > Pseudomonadati > Pseudomonadota > Gammaproteobacteria > Lysobacterales > Lysobacteraceae > Stenotrophomonas > Stenotrophomonas sp. 1L-E-5-B-C3. The sequence continues at coordinate 1,005 of NZ_JBXAWS010000023.1, read as the reverse complement.
ACTCCCAACTATCTTTCCCCTCGATGGCTGAAATGATCCGCTCCGAATTCCACCCAACAACTGAATCGGCATACTTCACGAGGGATTCCGGGAGATCGCAACCGCCCTCCCCATGGACCCATATCCCTACAATCCGCTTCCCCAACGCGCTTGCACGCTCCACCTCCCAGTTCACCCAATCGCTGGTCCGGGTATCAGGAGTAATAAGCACGACAACCACCCCAGCCCACTCAATTTGAGGCGATATCACCTGGTACTTTATGTAATCCTCGCTCTGGGCATTATTTGGAGTCTGCGAGGTAATTGACGAGTCTTTGCACTGAAACCCCGATCGACTAAGCAGATCATAGAGCTTCTGAATGTGTGCCTCGTCCTCTTGTATATGGCTAACGAAAACATTCCTTGATTTCATACCCACCCCTGCTTGGTTAGATATCCTTTCTTGCCTCCCACTGAGTATGCTCCCTAGAGAAAGCATTCTCAGCGTCTCCGACGAAGAGGGAGAATTCCCGCTCACCCTTCACCTGCGCCAGCTGCTCCTCCACGACTCCAATCTCATGAGCGGTTAACGCATAGGAGGCGGCTAGTTCAGAGTATCGCTTTGACTGCAGGTAGGCCAGTGCCCCGGACGCGATTGCGACCAGGACCTCTGTCGGCCAGTACTGGAAATCTGAAAACTTTATCTTCAGGAGCGCAGAAGCGACGGCGGCGGTATTCGCGGCCACAACTACAGCGAAACATGTCCTACTGCGCGAAGAACTCTCCTTCGCCTTCGACGCGTACCATGCCCTTTGATTCGAGATTCGGTGGAGCCGATAAGTCGCAACGCGCATAGCTAGGTCATTGCTCCTGAGAAAGCGCATCTGCTCAGTGATCTGACGCGCCTCCAAGTCACTCTGGAAACGACCTGCTAGCTGTGTAAACCCACTACGTTGTTCAGCCGTACTCTTGAGATAGGTGGCTGGCCGCCGATCGCCATATGGGGACGGTGCCAGTTGTAGTGGT
>NZ_JBXAWS010000022.1:0-60285 GCF_057292075.1 Stenotrophomonas sp. 1L-E-5-B-C3 | reverse complement strand
AGGCTTAAGAGCCGAGGCAGCGTCATCGGAGCCTCCCGGGTCACCGGGGGATTGTGCCTGATCAGGGCACGATCCAAGACACAAGAGCCGAGCCTGCGCTCGGCTGCTTTTGCCTGGCACCCGCCAGCCGAGCATGGGCTCGGCTCTACATCAGCATTCGAGCCCAGCCGAGTGTGGACGCGTTTCTACCCGACCGCTCACTCGCCCCAGCCGGCCAGCGCCAGCTTGCCAAGCGTGCGTCCGCTGGCCAGACGCTGATGCGCGATGTCCAGATTCGCCGCATTGATCGTGCCCAGCGTTTCGCTCAGGGTGCCGCGCAACTGGCCGGCATCGATCATGCTGGCCGCACGACTGAGGATACGGTGCTGCTCGATGCGGTCGGCCGTGGCGAAACGCGAGCGCGCGAACATGAATTCCCAGTGGATGCCGATGCACTTGGCCTTGTAGGGATCGCCGATGCGCAGCGGGCCACGTGGTTCGACGATCAGGCCGACATGTCCCTGCGGCGCCAGCAGCAGACCCAATTCGTCCCAGTAGTGGTCGGTGTCGGCCAGGTTGAGTGCGACCTGCACCGCATCGATGCCCAGCGATTGCAGTTGTGGCAGCAGCGGATGCCGGTGGTCGATCACGTGCTGGGCGCCCATGCGCCTGCACCAGTCGATCGAGGCCTCGCGGGATGCGGTGGCGATTACCTCGAAGCCGGCGTGACGGGCCAGCTGGATCGCCATCGAGCCGACGCCCCCTGCGCCGCCGATCACCAGCAGGTGCTGGCCGGACTGGCGACGGTCATCCAGCCGCAGGGGCATCCGCTCGAACAGCAGTTCCCACGCAGTAAGGGTGGTCAATGGCAACGCAGCGGCCTCGGCGAAGTCGAGGGTGGTCGGTTTGCGTGCCACCAGGCGCTCGTCCACCAGCTGATACTGCGCGTTGCAGCCTGGGCGGGTGACATCGCCGGCGTAGTAGACCTCATCACCAGAGGCGAACAGGCTGGCCTCGTCGCCGATCGCCTCGACCACGCCAGCGGCGTCCCAGCCGAGTACGCGGGGGGCGTCGAGCGTGGCCGGATCGGTGGCGGCGCGCTGTTTGCTGTCGACGGGGTTGACCGAGATCGCCTCGACCCGGATCAGCAGGTCGCGGCCGCCCGGAGGCAGCGGTGGAGGCAGATGGATATCGTGCAGGGCAGGGGCGGATTCACGACTCAGGGCGACGGCTTTCATCTCGGCTCCGGCTGGGTTCGTGTCTGCATCATAAGGTTCCTCACCTTTCCGCGAACGCGCTGAATCGCGTGATGCAATGTGTGGCGAAGAATGTCGCTTTTCGCACTTAAACCCCGTCAAACCCTTGCAGCGCGAGGGTCTTGCGGATTTTCATCATCCTGTATAGGGTTTCAACGTCGGACCGGTGGAGGGTCGGGCACAACACTTCACATGTTACGGGACTGTTAACATGACCTTCACCCGCCTGAGCATAATGTTCGCGGCGGTGGCGTGCTGAATCGGCTGTCGAGCTTCGACGCAGTAGTGCTGGCCCATGCCTCTACCGGTTTCATACCCCCGAAATAGGAGCTGTACTCAATGAACAAGAAGATCCTTACTGCCGCGCTGCTGGGTGGTCTGGCTTTTGCCCAGGCTGCTTCCGCGCAGGAGTTCGATGACCGCTGGTACCTGACCGGTTCGGCCGGCTTCAACTTCCAGGACAGCGACCGTCTGACCAATGACGCTCCGTTCGTGACCCTGGGTCTGGGCAAGTTCATCAGCCCGAACTGGTCGCTGGACGGTGAGCTGAACTATCAGAACCCGAACTTCGATTCGAACAAGGACAAGAACTGGTCGCAGTACGGCGTCTCGCTGGATCTGCGTCGCCACTTCATCAAGGAAGGCCGCGGCTGGAACCCGTACATCGTCGGTGGCCTGGGCTACCAGAAGTCGGAAGAAGAGTACAACCCGATCGGCGGTGGCCTGGCTGACCGCAAGGACGGCAACGTTGCCGCCAAGCTCGGCGTCGGCCTGCAGACCACCTTCGAGAAGCGCGTTGCTGTGCGCGCCGAAGTGGCCTACCGCGCTGACTTCGACGACCAGAGCGTCGCTGCCAAGGACGAAAGCTGGTTCGGCGACGTGCTGGCTTCGGTCGGCGTCGTGATCCCGCTGGGCCCGGCTCCGGTCGCGGCTGCTCCGGCTCCGGCTCCGGTTGCCCCGAGCTGCGCCGACCTGGATGACGACGGTGACGGCGTCAACAACTGCGACGACAAGTGCCCGAACTCGCAGCCGGGTCAGACCATCGGTCCGGACGGTTGCCCGGTGCCGGTCTCCATCGACCTGAAGGGCGTCAACTTCGACTTCGACAAGTCGAACCTGCGTCCGGACGCCGTGGCGATCCTGAGCGAAGCCACCGAGATCCTGAAGCGTTACCCGGATCTGCGCGTTGAAGTTGCCGGTCACACCGACTCGAAGGGTACCGACGCTTACAACCAGAAGCTGTCGGAGCGTCGCGCTACCGCCGTGTACAACTACCTGACCAAGAACGGCGTTGACGCCGGTCGTCTGGTCGGCCCGATCGGCTACGGTGAGAGCCGTCCGATTGCTCCGAACACCAACCCGGATGGTTCGGACAACCCGGAAGGTCGCGCCAAGAACCGTCGTACCGAGCTGAACGTCCAGAACTAAGTTCTGACGCTCTGCCAGTAGGACACAGCAGGACCCGGCTTCGGCCGGGTCTTGTTGTTTCTGCAGCCCGGAATGTCCAGAACCCCCGGAATCGCCCGTCAGTGGTCGACCGTTCGTCGGTAATTTTCTTATAAAACCAATGAGTTGCCGTATTCATTGAAAGTGGCGCTTGAAAGCTGTCGCGGCATTGCTAAACTCGCCGCGTTACTTCCTTTCCTGGATGCCCTTCATGCTGCGCTCTGCATCGGCCGCCGTCCTGGCCCTGGCCCTGGTTCCCGCCGCCCACGCTGCGGTCGATTGCTCGGTCAATACCAGCGCCTCGCCGCTGCCGTTGCCGGCCACGACCATTGCACCGGTGGCTGACGAGCTGTACATCCGCGGCAACCAGCTGGGCATGCCGGCCGGCGTGCTGAGCGGCAATTACGACCCGTCGCAGTCGTTGGACCAGGTGCTGCAGCGACTGCGCATCGATGGCTGCCAGAACATCGCCAAGGCCATTCCCAGTGCACCGGCGGTGAAGCCGAACGATCCGGCGGCCTACAAGCCGCAGACCGAATTCGACAACACGCCCTGGCGCTTCGACATGAGCCAGAACGGCAAGCGCATGACCGCCGAGGAGTTCGACGCCTGGATGAAGGCGCGTGGCGTGCGCGTGGTCAAGGCGCGTCCGGCTCCGGCCGCCACTCCGGCCCCAGCCGAAGCACCGGCTGAGACCAAGCCGGTCGACAAGAAGTAAGCGACGCGGGGAGCAGAGGCTTGCGCACGCGCCGCCCACCTGCCGCCCCCGCCGCCCGCTCCCACGCCCCGCGTGGGCGTGCGAACCCGAACGCCTCCAGTGGTATGCGCCATGGCCTGGCGCGCGTGCTGTCCAAGGCCGGCGTGTGCTCGCGCAGCGAGGCCGCGCGCTGGATCGCCGAAGGGCGCGTACGCGTCTCTGGTCGCATCGTCCGTGATCCTGAATTTCCAATTGCCAGCCCGGCACCGCCGATCGAGGTCGACGGCCAGCCGATGGCTGCGCCGCAGCGCCTGTACCTGATGCTCAACAAACCGCGCGGGGTGGTCACTACTGCTCAGGACGAGCGTGGACGTGACACGGTTTACCGTTGTTTCGATGGTGCCGGCCTGCCGTGGATCGCACCGGTCGGGCGCCTGGACAAGGCCAGTGAAGGCCTGCTGTTGTTCAGCAATGATCCGCAGTGGGCCGCGCATCTGACCGATCCGGAGACCGGGCCGCAGAAGACCTATCACGTGCAGGTGGACCGCCTGCCCGACGAGGACACCCTGGCCGCGCTGCGCGCCGGTGTCGAAGACGAGGGCGAATTCCTGGTCGCCCTGGCCGTGCGCGTGCTGCGCAGCGGCGACAAGACCGCGTGGCTGGAGGTGGTCCTCGACGAGGGTCGCAACCGCCATATCCGTCGCCTGTTGGCGGCCTTCGACCTGCAGGTGCTGCGCCTGGTCCGGGTTGCGATCGGCGAGCTCACGCTCGGCGATCTCGGCAAGGGCCAGTGGCGGGTGCTTGAGGTCAGCGACCAGCAGCGGCTGGGGGCCGCTGCAACAGGCTGATCATCGCCTGCGGCCGGCAACTGCCGGCCACCGTTCCAGGCGTAGGGGGCGCCTGGTTGTTGAATTTCCCGAACGGAGCCTGCCATGTACCACCCGACCCTCAACAAAACCCTGCGCTGCGCAGGCCTGCTGCTGCCGATGGTGCTGCTCACGGCCTGTGGCGGCCACAAGAAAGTGGCCAAGGCGGAAAGGCCGGCCGAGACCCCGGTGGTGGAAGTGAAGACCCCGGAACTGGATGGTCGCGGCAGCTACCGCTTCCTGATGAGCAACGGCGACAAGAAGATGACCGCCGACGAATTCGATGCCTGGATGAAGGCCAACGGCATCCGCGTTGCCAAGGGCAACGGCCAGGACACTGCTGCCAAGCCGGTGGTGGTGGCCAGCAAGGACGAACCGAAGGGCAAGAAGAAAAAGAAATGACGCGCAGAGCGCGTCATTTCGGTAGCGCCGGGCCATGCCCGGCGAGCGCGCAGCGCGGATATCAGGAAGCCGCCGGGCATGGCCCGGCGCTACCGTTGTTCAACCCTTGATCACGCCCAGCTCGACACCGATGCGGGTGAATGCATCGATGGCGCGGTCCAGGTGCGCACGCGTATGCGCGGCGCTGATCTGGGTGCGGATGCGGGCCTGGCCCTTGGGCACCACCGGGAAGAAGAAGCCGATCGCATAGATGCCTTCCTCAAGCAGGCGCTCGGCGAACTTCTGCGCCAGCGGTGCGTCGTACAGCATCACCGGGCTGATCGGGTGCACACCCGGCTTCACGTCGAAACCGGCGGCGGTCATCTTCTCGCGGAAGTAGGTGGTGTTCTCGGCCAGGGTGCTGCGCAGGTCGTCAGCGGCAGCCAGCATCTCGAAGGCCTTGATGCCGGCAGCAACCACGTGCGGCGGCAGCGAGTTGGAGAACAGGTAGGGGCGCGAGCGCTGGCGCAGCAGTTCGATCACTTCGGCGCTGGCGCAGGTGAAGCCGCCCAGCGCACCGCCCATCGCCTTGCCCAGGGTGCCGGTGATGATGTCGATCTTTTCCAGCACGCCCTTCACCTCGGCCGAACCGCGACCGCTGGCGCCAAGGAAGCCGGTTGCGTGGCACTCGTCGATGTGCACCAGGGCGTTGTACTTCTTCGCCAGCGCAGTGATCTCGTCCAGCGGGGCGATGAAGCCGTCCATCGAGAACACGCCGTCGGTGGTGATCAGCTTGGTCTTGCAGCCGGCGGCATCGGCGGCCTGCAGCTGCGCTTCCAGGTCGGCCGTGTCGCAGTTGGCATAGCGGAAGCGCTTGGCCTTGCACAGGCGCACGCCGTCGATGATCGAGGCATGGTTCAGCGCGTCGGAAATGATCGCGTCGTTCTCGCCGAGCAGCGGCTCGAACAGGCCGCCGTTGGCGTCGAAGCAGGCCGCGTACAGGATGGTGTCCTGCTTGCCGAAGAAGCTGGCGATCTGGGCTTCCAGCTGCTTGTGCAGGTCCTGGGTGCCGCAGATGAAGCGCACCGAGGCCATGCCGAAGCCATGGCTGTCCAGTGCGTCCTTGGCCGCCTGGATCAGGTCCGGATGGTCGGCCAGGCCCAGGTAGTTGTTGGCGCAGAAGTTCAGCACCGTGCGGCCGTCATCGAGGGTGATCTCGGCCGACTGCGGGCTGGTGATGATCCGCTCGGACTTGAACAGGCCCTGGGCGCGGATGGCGTCCAGTTCCTCGGCATAGTGGCGGGTCAGGGCGGAGGAGGCGTCGGTCATGGCGTGGGCACGGTTCTGAACGGGGAAACCACTGATTCTACCGGGCATCGCCGCTCACCAACCGGCTTGGTCGGGGCATCGCCACGGCCGGCACATGTTGCATCGCAATAGCAAACTGGTTAAGAATTCGTGAACCGGAGCTGTCCCGCTCCGGCCGCTACGCCCGCTCCCGCCTTCCACGCCACCGACCCCACCGGAGACGCTCATGAAGCACGCCCGTGCCTGCCTCGCCATTGCCGCTGCCCTGACCCTGGCCACCCCGTTCGCCGCCAGCGCCCAGGAAAACGAATCGCCGTACAGCTGGAACGTCACCGCTGTTTCCGATTACCTGTTCCGCGGTGTGTCGCAGACCGATGAGGATCCGACCCTGCAGGCTGGCTTCACCTACACCAGCCCGGTTGGCCTGTATGCCGGCGTCTGGGGCTCGGGCGTGGACTTCGGTGCCGGCGATCCCAAGACCGAAGTCGACTACCTGATCGGCTACGGCGTGGACGTCACCGAGCGCGTCAACTTCGACGTGCTGCTGAATCGCTACACCTACCTGAAGTCCAGCCGCCAGAACTACAACGAGCTGATCACCACCACCACGCTGGATGACACCTACAAGCTGACGGTGGCCTACACCAACGATGTATGGAACAGCAGCACCGATGGCTGGTACTTCGGCCTGGGCGGCAGCTGGGGCCTGCCGAAGGAGTTCACGTTGAATGCCAACGTCGGCCGCAGCACGTTTGAAGACGGCATCGCCAAGGATTACACCGACTGGAATGTCGGCGTTGAGCGCCAGTTCGGGATGGCCAAGGTCGGCCTGGGCTACTACGGCACCGACGGCAACGGCCGCGACAACTCCGGCAAGCTGGCCCACAGCCGGGTGATGCTGAGCGTCGCGATCGGTAACTGATGCGCCTTCGCTGATGTCCACGAAAAAGGCGCCCAATGGGCGCCTTTTTCAATTCCAGCAGCATGCCTCACCCCGGCTGGGGGAGAGCCCCCCTTGTTGTTCAAGGGGGCGCGCCGACGGCGCGGGGATAAGGAAACCTGCGGGGGAATTGACCCGAAGGGTCAATTCCAGCTCAACACCACCTTGCCGGCCTTGCCTTCTTCCATCAGGTCGAAGCCCTTCTGGAAATCATCGATCGGCAGCTGGTGGGTCATCACCTTGCCCAGCGGGAAACCGGACAGCACCAGCTGGGTCATCTTGTACCAGGTCTCATACATCTTGCGGCCGTAGATGCCCTGCACGGTCAGGCCCTTGAAGATGATCTTGTCCCAGTCGCAGCCGGCGCCCTTGGGCATGATGCCGAGCATGGCGATCTTGCCGCCGTGGTACATGCAGTCGAGCATGTCGTTGAACGCGCGCGGGTTGCCGCTCATTTCCAGGCCCACGTCGAAGCCTTCCATGTGCAGCTCCTTCATCACGTCCTTCAGCGAGGTGTTGGCGACGTTGACCACGCGGGTGGCGCCCATGTCGGCGGCCAGCTTCAGGCGGAAATCATTGACGTCGGTCACCACCACATTGCGCGCACCGATGTGCTTGCAGATGCCTGCGGCGATGATGCCGATCGGGCCGGCGCCAGTGATCAGCACGTCTTCACCGATCACGTTGAACTCCAGCGCGCAGTGCGCGGCGTTGCCGTAGGGATCGAAGAACGCGGCCAGCTCGGACGGAATCTGGTCCGGGATCGGCCACAGGTTGCTGGCCGGCATCACCATGTATTCGGCGAACGCGCCGTTGACGTTGACGCCGATGCCGACGGTGTTCGGGCACAGGTGCGGGCGACCGCCACGGCAGTTGCGGCAATGGCCGCAGACGATGTGGCCTTCGGCCGAGACGCGCTGGCCGATCTCGTAGCCGGTCACGCCCGGGCCGATCTCGGCGATGCGGCCGACGAACTCATGGCCGATGGTCAGGCCCGGCTTGATCGTGCGCTGGCTCCATTCGTCCCACAGGTAGATGTGCAGGTCGGTACCGCAGATCGCGGTCTTTTCCAGCTTGATCAACACCTGGTTGGGGCCCGGGGTCGGCACCGGAACCTCTTCCATCCAGATGCCCTTGGCTGCTTCGCGCTTGACCAGGGCCTTCATCGTTTGCTGCGCCATCGGGGTGGAACTCATCAGGGGGAAAACGCGGATTATAGAGGCCAGCGCGGAATTCCCATGTTGCGCTGCGGGTGCAGTGGCGGAACGAAAGGCGTGTGCTGGCGGGCGTTTCGAACAACGCCGCTGCGCTCGCCGGGCATGGCCCGGCGCTACCGGGGAGGGTGCGCGCAAGCGGTAGCGCCGGGCCATGCCCGGCGGAGGGCATCGGTGCGCCTGGCCCATGACTTCCGGGGTTCGGGGCGGGGCAGGGTGGCGGGCTACAATCGAAGGTTCCACTACCAGGGGCCGCTCCATGCGCTCGAACCTGCTTGCATTCTCCATCGTCGCCAGCCTCGGGCTGGCCCAGGTCACCCATGCCGCTGAAGGCATGTGGGTGCCGCAGCAGCTGCCGGAAATCGCCGGCCCGCTGCAGAAGGCCGGCCTGAAGCTGTCCCCGGAACAGCTGGCCAACCTGACCGGCGACCCGATGGGCGCGGTCGTCGCCCTCGGCGGCTGCACCGCCAGCTTCGTCTCGCCGCAGGGCCTGGTGGTCACCAACCACCACTGCGCCTACGGCGCCATCCAGCTGAATTCGACCGCGCAGAAGAACCTGATCAAGGACGGCTTCAATGCGCCGACCCTGAAGGACGAACTGAGTGCCGGCCCGAACGCCCGCGTGTTCGTGCTCGACCAGATCACCGACGTCACCGCCCAGGCCAAGGCCGCCATTGCTGGCGCCGGCAACGATCCGCTGGCCCGCAGCCGCGCGCTGGACGCGTTCGACAAGGCCCAGGTCGCCGCCTGTGAAGCCGATGCCGGCTTCCGCTGCCGCCTGTACAGCTTCTCCGGCGGCAACACCTACCGCCTGTTCCGCAACATGGAAATCAAGGACGTGCGCCTGGTCTACGCCCCCCCGGGCAGCGTCGGCAAGTTCGGTGGCGACGTCGACAACTGGATGTGGCCGCGCCACACCGGCGACTTCTCGTTCTACCGCGCCTACGTGGGCAAGGATGGCAAGCCGGCCGCCTTCGCCGCCGACAACGTGCCGTACCAGCCCAAGCACTTCCTGAAGTTCGCCGACCAGCCGCTGGGCGCCGACGACTTCGTGATGGTGGCCGGCTACCCGGGCCGCACCAACCGCTATGCACTGGCCGGTGAGTTCAACGAAACCGCCAGCTTCACCTACCCGACCATCGCCAAGCACTACAACGCGGTGCTGAAGATGATCGCCGACGCCGGCAAGGCCGACGCCGACGTCAAGGTGAAGTACGCAGCGACCGCCGCCAGCATGAACAACGTGGCCAAGAACTACCTGGGCCAGTTGGAAGGCTTCAAGCGCATCGACGCCGCAGGCCAGAAGCAGGCTGAAGAAGCCGCCGTGCTGGCCTGGCTGAAGAAGCAGGGTGCTGCCGGCAAGCCGGCCCTGGCCGCGCACGCGCAGCTGCTCAAGCACCTGGACACCAGCAAGTCCACGCGCGAGCGCGACCTGTTCGTCGGCCAGTTCAACAACACCTCGGCCGTCGGCGCGGCGATCACCCTGTACCGCCTGTCGATCGAGCGCAGCAAGCCGGATGCCGAGCGCGAAGCCGGTTATCAGGAACGCGACCTGACCACCATCGAAGGTGGCCTGAAGCAGATGGACCGTCGCTACGTGGCGAAGATGGACCAGCAGCTGCAGGCCTACTGGCTGGACCAGTACGTGGCCCTGCCGGCCGCACAGCGCGACAACGAAGTGCTGAACAAGTGGCTGGCCGGCAGCGATGCCGCTGCGGTGAAGTCGCTGGTGAACAAGCTGGGCGGCACCGAGCTGGGCAGCCTGGACACCCGCCTGAAGTGGTTCAAGGCCGACCGCGCTGCGTTCGAAGCCAGCAACGATCCGGCTATCCAGTACGCCGTTGCGGTCATGCCGGCACTGCTGAAGCAGGAAGAGCAGAAGAAGATCCGCGAAGGCGAATCGCTGACCGCTCGCCCGCTGTACCTGCAGGCCGTGGCCGACTACAAGAAGAGCCAGGGCGAGTTCGTCTATCCGGATGCCAACCTGTCGCTGCGCATCACCTTCGGCAACGTCATGGGCTATGGCAAGGACGGCGTGAAGTACACCCCGTTCACCACCTTGGAAGGCGTGGCAGCGAAGGAAACCGGTGAAGATCCGTTCGATTCGCCGAAGGCGCTGCTCGATGCGGTCAAGGCCAAGCGTTACGGTGGCCTGGAAGACAAGCGCATCGGTTCGGTGCCGGTGAACTTCCTGTCCAACCTGGACATCACCGGTGGCAACTCCGGTTCGCCGGTGCTGGACGCCAACGGCAAGCTGGTCGGCCTGGCCTTCGATGGCAACTGGGAATCGGTCAGCTCCAACTGGGTGTTCGACCCGGTGATGACCCGCATGATCGCCGTCGACAGCCGCTACATGCAGTGGATCATGCAGGAAGTGGCGCCGGCGCCGCAGCTGCTGAAGGAACTGAACCTGGCCAAATAAGATCCGCCGTCCCCGCGCGGGGGGGACCGCCGGTTGTAGCGCCGAGCCGCGCCCCATGACCTGTGGGCGCCATTGCAATGAGCGCATCGCAATGCGCGCGGAACCTCCCGCTCGGCATTGAAAACGGTTCATGCTCGGCGGGAATGGCCAGGAGACATCGAAACCCCGCGACCCACGTCGCGGGGTTTTTTCATGCCCGGCCCGGCCCGGTGCGCCGAACAGGTATCATCCCTGTTCCGCGTACTTCACAGGATGTGAACGAAACGCGGAAACCTCCTCCCCCCAGGACCCCTTGCACGCATGCGCATCCTGCTTGCCCGCCACGGCGAAACGCCGTGGAACGCCGAAGGCCGCTACCAGGGCCAGATCGATATTCCGCTTTCGCCGATCGGTGAAGCCCAGGCCCAGGCACTGGGTGCCCGCCTGGCGTCGGTGGACATCACCCGTGCCGTCGCCTCGCCGCTGTCGCGCGCCCAGCGCACCGCACAGCTGGCGCTTGGCGCCGCGCGTGCCGACATGCTGCTGACCGAGCCGGAGCTGCAGGAAATCGCCCACGGTGAGTGGGAAGGCCTGCTCGCCAGCGAGATCAACGAAAAGGATCCGTCGCGCCTGCAGGCCTGGCGCGAGGAGCCCGATACCGTGCTGATGCCCGGCGGCGAATCGCTGCGCCTGGTGCTAGAGCGCAGCTGGCGTGGCCTGGCCCGTGCTACCGAAGGCCTCGGCGAGCACGACACGCTGCTGGTGGTTGCGCACGATGCGGTCAACCGCGTGATCCTGTGCAAGGTGCTGGGCCTGCCGATTTCCCGCCTGTGGACCTTCCGCCAGGCACCGACCACGCTCAACCTGCTCGAAGGCGCCGATCTGGACAGCCTGGAAGTGGTGCGCCTGAACGACTGCGCCCACCACACGCCGTTCTTCGGCGAAGCCAAGCACCGCGCTCTCTGATCCATCCCATCGAACCACCTGTTTCTGCTGGAACCGCTGCCGTGACGAACACCCCGACCACCCTGGCCGATTGGCTGGATTACATTGAACGCCAGCACCCGGCGACTATCGACATGGGACTGGAGCGCGTGCGCACCGTCGCCACCGCGATGGGCCTGAGTGCACCGGCCGGGCGCACCATCGTGGTCGGTGGCACCAACGGCAAGGGTTCCACCGTGGCCTTCATCGAGGCCATCGCGCGTGCTGCCGGCTGGAAGGTCGGCGCGTACACGTCGCCGCACCTGCTGCGCTACAACGAGCGCGTGCGCATCGATGGCCAGGATGTCGACGATGCGGCGCTGGTTGCTGCGTTCAATGCTGTCGAAGCCGCGCGCGGCGACACCACGCTGACCTATTTCGAGTACGGCACGCTCGCTGCGCTGCAGCTGTTCGCCGACGCCGGGCTGGATCTGGCCGTGCTGGAAGTGGGCCTGGGTGGCCGCCTGGATGCGGTCAACATCGTCGACGCCGATGTATCGGTGATCACCACCGTGGACATCGATCACGCCGAATGGCTGGGCGATGACCGCGAAGCGATCGGCACCGAGAAGGCCGGCATCATCCGCGGCTGGAAGCCGGTGATCCTGGGTGAGACCGATCCGCCATCGAGCGTGCTGGCGCGAGCCTACCTGGTCGGTGCCAACGCGATCCGCGGCGGCAGCGACTACTTCTACGAACCGATCGATGCCGAGCGCTGGCGCTGGCGCGATGTCGGTACCCGCCTGGAGCTGCCGACCCCTGCGCTGGCCGGGCCGATCCAGCTGGCCAATGCTGGTGCCGCGATCGCTGCACTGCGTGCGCTGGACAAGCCGGTGCCGCGCGCGGCGTGGGCCGAAGGCGTGGCCGCCGCCCGCATCGCCGGCCGCCTGCAGGCGTTCGAGCGCGATGGCGTGCAGATCCGCGTCGACGTCGGCCACAACCCGCAGGCGGCCGGCCAGCTGGCGCGCGCGCTGAAGGCCGAGGCGGTACCTGGCCGTACCCTGGCGGTGTACGCCGCGCTGCAGGACAAGGACGCGGCGGGCGTGGTGCAGGCGCTGCAGGACGTAGTGGGCGAGTGGACCCTGGCAAGCCTGGATGGCCCGCGCGGGCAGAGCGCGGCGCAGCTGCAGGCACGTCTGGCCGATACCGCTGCCGCCACCGCACAGCTGTCCGACAGCGTCGAACAGGCTCTGGTGCAGGTGCTGGCCCAGGCCCGGCGTGGCGACCGGGTGCTGGTGTTCGGCTCGTTCCATACCGCCGCCGCGGCCCTGCAGTGGCTGCGGGACCCGGCCTGATCCACGTTCAGCCAACGCCGACGCCGTCCGGTCCGGCACCCGTATAATCGACCGCAACCCCCGGACAGTTGCCTGCCTCACGTGGATACGCCTCTGAAACAGCGTCTGATTGGTGCCATCGTGCTGGTAGCGCTGGCCGTGATTTTCCTGCCGATGCTGGTCAAGGGGCCGGCCCCGGACAGTGGCGTGGCCAATGTGCCGATCGCCGCGCCGGATGCGCCAGCCGATGGCCAGTTCGAAACCCGCGAACTGCCGCTGGTTGCGCCGGCGGGCGGTGCCACCGGCCTGCAGACCGGCCAGGCCAAGCCGGTGCCGGATGCTGCCGCGCCGGCCACGCCGCCGACCGTGGACACCTCGCCTGCGGTGGCCGCCGGCAACTACGCGGTCACCTTCGGCGCGTACGGCAGCAAGGCCGACGCCGAGGCGGTGATCGCCTACCTGAAGCGTTCGCAGCTGCCGGGCTTCGCTGAGAGCGCCACCATCAACGGCCGCCAGGCATGGCGCGTGCGGGTCGGGCCGTATGCTGACCGCGCCCAGGCCGAGGCGGCCCGGCTGCAGGCGGTGAAGATCCGTGCCGATGTGAAGGCTGAGGTCATTGCCCTGGATGCGGCGACGGGCAGCAACGCCGCAGTTGCCGCCACCCCGGCGCCTGCGCCGGCGAGTGCGAGCACCCCGGCGGCGGCCACCGCGCCGTCGGCCACTGGCAATCCGGTGCGCAGCGAAAGCCTGCCGCCGAGCACGCCGACCGCCACCACCACCCCGGTGGCCAAGCCGGAACCGCCGAAGCCGGCACCGAAGCCGGAAGCCAAGCCTGAGCCCAAGCCGGAAACCGCGGCCAGCAAGCCGGCGACGGCGCCGACCACACCGGCAGCACCTGCCGCCAGCGGCGTCGGCTTTGCCGTACAGCTGGGCGCGTTCGGTCAGGCCAACGATGCCAATGCCCTGCGCGACAAGGTCCGCGCCGCAGGCTTCAGCGCCTTCGTCGAGCAGGTGCGTACCGACAAGGGCACCCTGCATCGTGTCCGCGTCGGACCGGTGGCCAACCGCGCCGACGCCGAACAGCTGAAGGCGCAGGTCGCCGCCAAGGTCGGCGTGGCCGGCATGGTGCGACCGCACCCATGACCCACGCGCAGCCCCGTTGCCAGCGCCGCCGAAGGAGCGGGGCGCCATGATCGACGTGGTGCTGCTGATCGTGATCGCCGCCTCGGCCCTGCTTGGGATGCTGCGCGGCTTCGTCGGCATCGTCATCGGCACCCTGTCGTGGCTGCTGGCCGCGTGGGCCGCCTTCGCCTTCGGCAATGACGCGGCCCACTGGTGGGCCGCACCGGCTGCACCGGGTGGCGAGCACTTCGTCGGTGGCTACCTGGGGGTCGGCATCGGCGTGATGATCGTGGTCGCGGTGATCGGCATGGTCATCAAGGCCCTGGTCCATCGCAGCATGCTGACCAGCCTGGACCGCCTGCTGGGCGGGGTGCTGGGCGTTGTCCGTGGCGGCCTGATCGCCGCGATCCTGCTGCTGCTGGGCAGTTTCACCCCGCTGACCGCCGAGCCGTCCTGGCAGCGTTCGGCGGTGCGCCCACTGCTGAACCCCACCGTGGCCTGGATGAACAGCAAGCTGCCGCACTGGCAGGTTCCCGGGGCCGATCTGCTGCCCAAGGCCTTGCCGACCGACGCGCTGTCCCCATCTGCATTGATGGAGTTGGGCAAGAACGCAGGCGCCGGGTTGGGAAAGCCGGGCGCGGCAGGCGATAATGGCATCCTCAACCAGGTAGTGGCAGGCAGCGGATGGCTGCGGCCTGCGAAAGCGGAACAGGGCGATTCCTACGATCCGGCCGAAGTGCGTCCGGACGCCCCAGCACTGCCGGACAGTATCGAGCCGGGCGATCCGGCCAATGTCGACCGCGCGCGCGGCGACCACCGCGGCCAGGTACGGCCACCTTCCTTGTAACTGGGCACAGCCCAGCGGAGACCTCGCACCATGTGTGGCATCGTCGGAATCGTCGGCAACCAGAACGTCGCCGGGCAGTTGTATGACGGCTTGACCGTTCTCCAGCATCGCGGCCAGGATGCGGCGGGCATCGCCACCGTCAATGGCAGCCGCCTGCGGGTGCAGAAGGCCACGGGCCTGGTCCGCGATGTGTTCGATGCACGCACCATGTCCACCCTGGAAGGCAGCGTCGGCATCGCCCATGTGCGTTACCCGACCGCGGGCTCGGAAGGCATGGACGAGGCACAGCCGTTCTATGTCAATTCGCCGTACGGCATCGCGCTGGCCCACAACGGCAACCTGATCAACACCGAGGCGCTGCGCCAGCAGGTGTTCGAGCAGGACCGCCGCAACGTCAACACCGATTCGGACAGCGAAGTGCTGCTGAACGTGTTCGCCTACGAACTGGAGCAGCAGCGCCAGCTCAGCCCGGAAGCCGCGATCCGCGCGGTGGCCGGCGTGCACCGTCGCTGCAAGGGCGGCTATGCGGTGGTCAGCGTGGTGCTGGGCCTGGGCCTGGTCGCCTTCCGCGACCCGCATGGCATCCGTCCGCTGGTGCTGGGCAAGCGCAGCCACGCCGAAGGCGATGAGTACATCGTGGCTTCCGAATCGGCCGCGCTGGACGTGCTGGGCTTCCAGCGCGTGCGCGACGTGCAGCCGGGCGAAGCGCTGGTGATCACCGCGCGTGGCGAGCTGTTCTCGGAGATCTGCGCCGAGCCGGCCGAGCACACCCCGTGCATCTTCGAATACGTGTACTTCGCGCGCCCGGATTCGATGATCGACAACGTCTCGGTGCACAAGGCGCGCATGCGCATGGGCATCAAGCTGGGCGAGAAGATCCTGCGCCTGCGCCCGGACCACGACATCGACACCATCATCCCGATTCCGGATACCTCGCGCGATGCCGCGCTGGAGATCTCCAACGTGCTCGGGGTGAAGTACCGCGAAGGCTTCATCAAGAACCGCTACATCGGCCGCACCTTCATCATGCCGGGCCAGGGCGAACGGGTGAAGTCGGTGCGCCGGAAGCTCAACCCGATCCACCTGGAGTTCCGCAACCGCGTGGTGCTTCTGGTGGACGACTCGATCGTGCGTGGCACCACCAGCCAGCAGATCGTGCAGATGGCCCGCGATGCGGGCGCGCGCAAGGTCTACCTGGCCAGCGCCGCGCCGCCGGTGCGTTACCCGAACATCTACGGCATCGACATGCCAGCGGCCGAAGAGCTGGTCGCGCACAACCGCACCGTGGAAGAGATCGAAGCCCACCTCGGCTGTGACTGGCTGATCTACCAGGACCTGGAAGACATGGAAGCGGCGGTGAGCGAGGGCAATCCGGCGCTGCGCAACTTCGATTCGTCCTGCTTCAATGGCCATTACCCGACCGGCATCGAGCCGGGCTACTTCGAGCGCATCCAGCAACTGCGTTCGGATGACGCCAAGCACAAGCGCCGCGCCTGAGGTCCAGGCGTGGTTGACGTGCCCGACGTCGGAGGCGATCTGCTGCGCGCCGCGCAGCAGTGCCTGGCGGAAGCCGACCCGCTGCGCAAGGTCGCGCTGACCCAGGCTTATGCGGCCGCGTTCCGTGCCGGCCGCCTGAAGGTGACGGCCGATGCGCCGTCGCCGGAGCCGATCCGCATGCCGGGCCGGCCGGCGAAGCTGGTGCTGGTGCATCCGCGCGAAGTGCCGCGGCGCGGACTGGGCGGGGTGGAAGGGCGTGCCGCCTTCATCCACGCCATCGCCCATATCGAACTCAACGCGATCGACCTGGCCTGGGATGCGGTGTATCGCTTCCGTGGCCTGCCGTCGGCGTTCCATGCCGATTGGGTGAGTTGTGCCGACGACGAATCGCGGCACTTCATGCTGCTGCGCGAACGCCTGCAGGCACACGGCCATGATTACGCCGATTTCCCCGCGCACAACGGCCTGTGGGAAATGTGCGAAAAGACTGCGCATGACGGTCTGGCACGCATGGCATTGGTGCCGCGGGTACTGGAAGCACGTGGCCTGGACGTGACTCCGGGCATGATCGAGAAACTGCGCAATGTCGGTGACGCTGAAACCGCCGACGTGCTGGAGGTGATCCTGCGTGAGGAAGTGGCGCACGTCGCTGCGGGTTCGCGCTGGTTCCGCTGGCATTGCGACCGTGCCGGTATCGAGCCGCGCGCACGCTTCAAGGAGCTGCTGGTCGAATACGCTGGCGGCTATCTGTATGGCCCCTTCAATCTGGAAGCGCGCCTGCTGGCCGGCTTCGATGCTGACGAACTGGCCAACCTGGTCGAGCAGGCCGGCTGAAAAGGGACGGAGGGGATTAAGTCGTTTGTGCCTCAAACGACTTAATCCCCTCCGTCCCTTTTTTGCTTCACCCGTTTGGCAGCACCACGCGTCTGCCATCCACGGTCGGCCGGTTGATGTAGAACAGGCCGGGCCCTGGCCGGTAGGGCAGTTCGCTCACCCCGGCATCGGCGGCATAGGTCAGTGCGGTATCGCCCAGTGCATCGAAGTTCCAGTGCGCCGACTGCATCAGGTAGCGCCGTCGCAGCAGTGCCTCCTGGGTCGGGGTCAGCGCCTGTCCGGCCACCAGTCGCCGTGCGATCGGCAGCAGCGCGGAGGGGAGCGCCCAGCCTGGAACATCGGCTGCATCGGCACGCCACTGCACGCCGGCATCGCGTGCGTGCTGCTGCATCACCTGCAGGGCAATCAGCTGGTACCGCCAGTCGATGCGCCGGCGCAGCACCACCGCAGCAGTCACGTACAGCACCGGTGACAGCAGGACGCTGCGGCTGCCTGCACGACGCTGCTGTTGCCACTGGTGCCAGACATCGACCCACACTTCCTTCTGGTCCGCGCCCAGCTGTTGCCGCCAGCGCTCGGCATCGGCCTGCGCTTCGGCATAGGCCGTGGTCGCCTGCAGCACCGTCAGGGGCGGAATCTGGTAATCGGCAACGGCCGTGCGACGCAGCTGCTGCCGACGTGGACGACTGAGCAGCTTGGGGCCTTCTTCGATCTGGTTGTAGCCACCGCCGATGTTGGCGTGCACGCCCGGCAGTGCGATTTCAGTGAAGGGAGGCGCCACGCTGGTGAGTGGATAGTGCTGGCGGTGTTCGTCGCGTGCAGTCAGCTGCAGCACCTGGCCGGCGATACCGGTACGCAGTGCCAGCCGTGGCTGCTCATCGGCGCGGCCGCCATTGACCGCAACCACGGTGTCGAACAGGCCGATGAAGCGCAGTGCCGGTGTTGCCGCAGTGAAATCACCAGCACAGGCCAGGCCGGATGACTGCAGCAGTTGTCGCCAGCGTGCGTTGTCCCAGGCCTGCAACTGGTTGGCGATATCGCGTGCAGCGGCGGCACCGCGCGAATAGCCGAACAGGTCCAGCTGCACGCGCCGCAGCGGTTGCCGCCAGCGTGTGGACAGCTCGGTCAGCGCGACCGGCAGCAGCACCTGCAGCGCGCGTTGCACTTTCGCCCGCACGCCGCTGGCGCCGATACCGAAGGCCAGGCCGATCAGGTCGTCGTCTGCATCGTCGCGGGTGCCGACGCCTTCCACATAGATCGACAGCGATGCAGTCGCCAGCGTATCGCGGCGGCTATCCGGGTACAGCTGCTGCAGACGGGCGATGTTGGTCAGGCCGTTGTCGTAGCTGCTGGTCAGCCGGCTCTGGTAGGTCGAATCGTCGTCGGCGCGCAGCTGGGCCGGGCGTGGCTGTGGCAGCTGCGGGCGACCGCGTTCCAGATTGTGTGCGTTGTTGCGGGTGCCATCGAAGAACAGGCCGATCCGCAGCAAGCCGACATCTTCGTCCGTGTCCTGCGGTGGTGCCATGTGCATTCCCCGTCGTGGCTGCGTCACGGTAGCGCGAAAGCGGTGTGTTGGCGAAGTGTAGTGACGCTTTTGACCTGACTGAACGCAGATGCGGTCGATCACAGTTCCTGATTTTCATTCCCATCTTCTATTGAATTCACACGACCCGCGCAGGCCAGATGGCCAGACCCGGCAAACCCGGGCGTGCTGCATCAACGCTGTTCACATCATTCAAGGAGCGACGCAATGTTGTCCAGATCGATTGGCAAAGCGGCAGGTGGCCTGGTGTTGGGGTTGTCGGTGGCGGCGGCTGCGCATGCCGCACCGTTGTTCGAGCCGGTGACGGTACTCAGCCGTGCAGCGGCAGGCAGTGAACCCGCCCTGGGGAAACTGCTGGCGACGCCGTCCACGGCGACGGTGCAGGAAGTACGTGTGGATGCGGCGGCCACCGCGCAGCCACAGCTGGAGTTCGAGCTGCTAGGCCAGCGCGTACAGGCGGTGCGCAGCAAGGTCGAGTCGCTGCCCGATGGCGGCAGCATCTGGTATGGCCAGTTCCGTTCGCCGTCCGATCGGCTGACCGCTGCCACTTCGAACGGCCAGGATGATCCTGGTAATTCAGTGATCCTGGTACGTTCGGGCAACACCGTCACCGGTTCGATCCGCAAGGATGGCAAGCTGTATCGCCTGCGTCCGCTGGGCAATCGCCATGTGCTGGTGGAAGTGGACGAGTCGCGGATGCCGGCCGACCATCCGGCCGACTACAACCAGCTGCCGAAGATTCCGATGGGCAACAACGATCGCATCGGCATCGCACAGGCCTCGTCCGGTACGCCGGCGACCATCCGCGTGCTGGTAGTGGCGACCAACGCTGCCGTGGCGGCCTATGGCGGCAACATGCAGTCGCTGGTGCAACTGGCGGTAGCCGAATCCAACCAGGGCTACGTCAACAGCAACGTTGGCATCACCCTGCAGCTGGCCGGCTACGAGACCACCAGCTACACCGAGTCGGGCAACTTCACCACCGACCTGACCCGCTTCCGCAACACCAGCGACGGCTACATGGACAGCATCCATACCAGCCGTAACAACACCGCTGCCGACGTCGGCGTACTGCTGATTAACAACACCAGCTATTGCGGGTTGGCCTCGGGCATCGGTTCCACCGCATCGACCGCGTTTGCCGCGGTGTACTGGGATTGCGCCACCGGCTACTACTCGTTCGCCCATGAAATCGGCCACCTGCAGAGTGCACGGCACGACATCGCCAGTGATCCCAGCACCTCGCCCTACGCCTATGGCCACGGCTATCGTTATGAGCCGGCGAGCGGATCGCGCTGGCGCACGATCATGGCCTATGACTGCTCGGCCGGCTGCCCGCGGCTGAACTACTGGTCCAATCCGAACATCAGTTACAACGGTGTGCCGATGGGCATCGCCAGCAGTGCCGACAACCAGCGCGTGCTGGTCAACACCAAGGCCACCATCGCGGCCTTCCGCTGAGTCCAGGCGCCGACCAGGGTCGGCGTCTACCAGGGCGCGTGCACCTGCTCTGGTAGATGCCAACCTTGGTTGGCACCCTGCGATCCATCATTCGCGGCTGAGCGTATCCAGGGTCCAGCCATTGGCGTCCACGCGCAGCACCGAACCCTGTTCGTACCAGTCGCCCAGCACGATACGGGTGCAGGCACGGCCACCGGCCTGCAGTGCATGGATGGCCGGGCGATGGGTGTGGCCGTGGATCATGGTGTCCACGCCGTGGCGCACGAAGGTGGCATCGACTTCGGCCGGGGCCACGTCGGTCACGTTCTCGAACGTCGCACGATCACCCTGCTTCATTTCCGACTGGCGGGCCTGGCTGGTTTCGCGGGCCTTCTGTGCGAACGCGATGCGCGCGGCCAGCGGCTGCGACAGGAACTGCGCCTGGAACGCGGGATCGCGTGTCTGTGCGCGGAACTGCTGGTAGGGAATGTCATCGGTGCACAGCAGGTCGCCGTGCTGCAGCAGCACCGGGCGGCCGTACAGCTCGATCACGCACGGGTCGGGCAGGATGCGCAGGCCGGCGCGGCGTGCGTAGTCCTCGCCGAGCAGGAAATCGCGGTTGCCTCGGATGAAGTATGCAGGCACGCCGCTGTCGGTCAGCACCTTCAACGCATCGGCCACCGCATCGGCGGCGGGCGAGGGGGTGTCGTCGCCGATCCAGGCTTCGAACAGGTCGCCGAGGATGTACAGCGCATCGGCGGTGGGCGCCTGCTCGCGCAGGAAGCGCAGGAACAGGTCGGTGATCTCCGGACGGCTGGGGTCCAGGTGCAGGTCGGAAATGAACAGCGTGGTCATGCCTGCATTCTAGGGCATCCGCCCGCCGGGGATGCCGCTGCGCTCGCCGGGCGCGGCCCGGCGCTACCAAGGGACCGCTGCGCTCGCTGGGCCTGGCCCGGCGTTGCCCGGGAATCGTATGCTGACCGGTAGCGCCGGGCCATGCCCGGCGGAAAGCACCTCACACCGGCAGTGGCAACCAGGCCAGGCTGGCCGCGGCCAGCAACGCGGCGATGCCGGTGGCAGCGAGGACGTCGCTGGGGTAGTGCAGGCCCAGCACCACCCGCGACAGCGCCACACCGACGGTGAACGGCACCAACAGCGGCGCCAGCCACGGGTAGTAGGCCAGTGCGACGATGGTGAAGGACACCGCGTGCAGGGTGTGCCCGGAGGGGAAGCTGAATTCGTCCAGCGGTGCCACCCAGGCGCGGATGCGCAGGTCGGCGGCATACGGGCGCGGGCGCCGGGTCCAGCGCTTCAGGCTCTTGTACAGCAGCAGCGCGGCCAGGCCGGTGGCGGCCATGTGCACCGAGGCGCGCAGGCCGTCGAAGCCGTCCAACACCACCAGCGCGCCCATCAGGACATACCAGAACACGCCATCGCCGAGCCGGCTGATGACCGAGAACAGGCGGCGCACGCGGCGGCGCCGGCAGTAGTGGTTGGCCCGCCGGCACAGCCGTGCTTCGCGGCCGGCCAGCAGCTCAAGCGGCGTGGTGCGCATGGCCGCTCCTCCGTGACTGGGCCAGCTCGGCCAGCAGGGCATCGAACTCGGCCACCACCTGCTGCGGATGCAGGCGTTTCATCGCCTGCGCGGCGTTGCTGCCCAGTGCGTGGCGCCGCGCATCATCAGCGGCCAGTTGCACCGCCGCTTCAATGAACTGCTCGTCGTTGTCCACCGCTGCGCCGTTCTCGCCGTTGCGCAGGTACTCGCGCGCGGCGCCGTAGTCGAAGGCCACGGTTGCCAGGCCGCTGGCCATGCTTTCCAGGGTCACGTTGCCAAAAGTCTCGCTGCGGCTGGGGAACAGGAACAGATCGCCGCTGGCGAAGTGTTGTGCCAGGGCATCGCCGCGCTGGATGCCGCAGAAGATGAAGTCGGGGTTTTCATGCGCCAGTTTTTCGCGGGCCGGGCCGTCACCGACCCACACGAAACGCGCCTTCGGCCGGATCTGCTGCAGCCGGCGGAACGCCTTCACGGCCAGCCCGAGGTTCTTTTCCGCGGCGATCCGCCCGACGTAGATCGCTACCAGGCCATTGCCGTCCACGCCCCATTCCTCGCGCAGCGCAGGGTCACGACGGCTCGGATCGAACTGCTGGCTGTCGACTGCGCGCGCCAGCAGGCGCACGCGTTCGAATCCCTGCTCGCCCAGGAACTGCTGCAGCTCGCGGGTCGGCACCAGGGTCGCATCGGCCTGGTTGTGGAAGCGGCGCATCCAGCGCATTGCCGCTGCCTGCAGCCAGGCCACGCCGTAGTCGGGCAGGTACTCGTCGAAGCGGGTGTGGAAGCCGCTGGCGACCGGGATGCCGAGGCGGCGCGCGGTGCGCAGTGCCGACCAGCCCAGCGGGCCCTCGGTGGCGACGTAGACCGCATCCGGGCGCTGCTGCTGCCAGTGGCGGCCAAGCCGGATCGGTGCTGGCAGGCCGAAGCGCAGGCCGGGGTAGCGCGGTAGTGCAGCGCCCGGGACCAGCAGGGTGCCGGGTGCCGAATCCAGCGCTTCGCTGGCCTGGCGTGGCCGGATCAGGTCGATGTCATGCCCCGATGCGCGCAGTCCCTGTTCCAGGCCCTGCACGGTGAGGGCAACGCCGTTCACTTCCGGCGGATAGGTCTCGGTGACGATGGCATAGCGCATGGCGGGCCTCCGGGTTTCCGGCATGCTCGGGCCTGGCGATGTAGCCGATATGACCGCTTTGCGACCGCCAGATGACGTAGCCCTGGGAGCATGAAACCACGGCCCCGAAGGGCCGTGGCGTAAACGCTCATGCTGTGCAGTGGATCAGAAGCGCTGCTGGTATTTCATGTAGATGAAACGGCCGATGTCAAAGCCGCCGTAGTAGGAGAAATTGGCACTCGGCTGGCTGTACATGACCGGACCCTGGCGGCCGAACACGTTGTTGGCGCCGACCGAAACCGTGGCATCCCACGGCAGGTTGTAGCGTGCCTGCACGTCGTGGAAAGTGACCGATCCGCGACGGTTGTAGTCACGCGTACCACTGAACCACGGTGCGCGCTGGTCCGTGTGCGAGCATTCGTTCGGATAGTCCGCCAGGCCCAGGCAGCGTTCCTTCACTGCGGAGAAATAGCGCAGGCTCCATGTGAGGCCGAAGTCGCCACGCTCCCAGCCCAATGATGCGTTGGAGCGAACACGGAAGCCGATTCCATCGTTGGTGGCGATGCCATTGCTGGGAATCGGCGGTACATCCGCCTCGTTGGTAGTCCGTTCTTCCGCAGCAACCACATAGGTGGTCTTCCAGTCCGCGCTCAGCGTGCCCCAGGACGTTTCGATCTTGTGGCCGACTTCCAGGTCATAGCCTTCGGCCTGGCGGAAGCCGCTGTTGCGGCTGCCATAGTTGAGCTTGTTGACGATGCCCAGTTCCGGATCGCGGGTGAAACTGCCGCAGCGCTCGGCAATGCCCAACTCGTAGCAGTCACGAAGGATGTCGTTGGGGTGGTCGGCGACGATGGTGTTGTCGATGCGGATCTTCCACCAATCCAGCGCGATGTTCAGCCCTTGGGCGAACGAGGGGCTCCAGACCAGGCCCAATGTGCGGCTGGTTGAGGTTTCCGGCTGCAGGTCGGGATTGGAGCCGTTGGTGAAGGGCAGGGGGGTCTGCCCGCTGCTGCCGGTGATCGGTTCATTGCCCTGGCCGAGCTGGCGGTAGCTGTCCGCATTGGCAATGTCGGCGGCGCAGCGTGCACGCACTTCCGGACTGCTGGCCGCAGCGCCGTAGACGGTGTCGCAAGGGTCACGGAAGCCGGTGGTGAAGGTCTCCGAACCACCGCCGTACAGGTTGGAAATGGTCGGTGCGCGGAAGCCCTGGGCCCAGGTGCCGCGGACCAGCAACTGGTCGATCGGCTTCCAGGTGAAGCCGAACTTGCTGTTGAGGGTACCGCCGAAGGTGGTGTAGTCCGAGTAGCGGGTCGCAGCGCTCAGGCTCAGCTCACGTGCACCGGCCAGGTCACGCAGCACCGGCACGCTCAGCTCCAGGTACGCCTCGTCGACACGATAGCCGCCGCCGGTAGGACCTGCGGCCAGGTTGGTGGTGGCGCCGGTCTGTGCCAGTGCATCGGGGATGAAACGTCCATCTTCGCGACGGCTCTCGGCACCGACGGCGAAGCCCAGCTCACCGGCCGGCAACGTGGCGAGGCTGCCGCTGAGGCTGGCGAACAGGTTGCGGGTGGTGGTACGGCCACGGGTGAGTTCTTCCGGGAACAGCCAGTCCTGCAGTTCCGGATTGCCGGTCAGGCCATAGGGATCATCCTGGCCATACGGAACCAGCGGGTTCCAGGGCTTGCAGCCGGCGATTGGCGCCTCCGGCGTACCGCATTCGACCTTGCCGGTTGCCGGGTTGTAGAACGAGGGGCCGGTGGCATCGGCAACGCGCTGCTTGTGCAGGTTGCCGGTAGCGCGCTGGATCAGTTCGCTGCGGTTGTACTGGTAGCCTGCTTCCCAATCGAAGTCACGACCGCCGAACGCGAAGCTGCCTTCGAATGCAGCAACACCCTGCCAGGTGGTCAGTTCGCTGACGCTGACGCGTGGGATCTCCCAGGTGCGGCGGTTCCAGTGCACGTCGCTGGGGCTTTCATGGCCATGGTGGCTGCCGAACGGGTTGAACCAGCTGTCGGCGGACATCGGCGTGATGCCGGCGACAGCGGACTGGAACGGATAGCCCGCGATCTGGCGGGTGGTGGTGCGCCGGTTGTAGGCCAGCTGGGTGTTGAAGCGGACCTGCTCATTGAGATCCATGCGTGCGTCGACGAAGATCGAGTCGCGCTTGATCGGCGTCTGCAGATGCATCTGCTCGTTGCTGTTGCTGACATCACCGGTGAATGGCGTATTGTCGCTGAGGTGGAAACTGTCCGGGCCTCCCGGCTGGCTGCCACGGTCGAGCGAATAGCTGCAGCCGCGGCTGTTGCTGCAGCCTGGGCCCTTGAAACCGGTGATGCGGCCCCACTGGCCGACCGTCGTCCAGCCATCGGCCGGATGACCGTCGGTGTAGGTGTAGGCGCTGAAGCCACGGTCCTTCGCCCACACGCCCTTTTCTTCGACATGCTCGGCGGCGATGCTGATCGAAGCGCGTTCGTTCGACCAGCCGGCCACCACGTCGTACTGGGTGCGGGCGCCGTCGCCCTCGCTGTACTGGCCGTGGTAGACGCTGGCGGTCACGCCCTCGACGTTGCGGCGGGTGATGATGTTGACCACGCCGGCCATCGCATCGGAACCGTAGATGGCCGAGGCGCCATCCTTGAGGACTTCTATGCGCTCCACGGCAGCGGCAGGAATGCTGGAGATGTCCTGGTAGCCAGAGGTGGTCATGCCCAGGCGCTTGCCATTGACCAGCACCAGGGTGCGCTGCGGGCCGAGGCCGCGCATGTCCACGTAGCTGCCACCAGAGGCCTCGCCCGCGCTGAGCGGGCTGGCACGGCTGAGGGCAGGGCTGCCGGTCGCGGTCAGGTTCTGCAGGATGTCGGCAACCGAGTTGAAGCCCTGTCGCTCGATGTCGGCACGGCTGATGGTCAGCACCGGTTGCGCGGTTTCCAGGTCGACCTGGCGGATGCGTGAGCCGGTGATCTCGATGCGGTCCAGCGTGGTGGCTTCCGGGGCCTGCTGGGCGAGTGCAGGAGCGGCCAATGCGGTGGTTGCGGTCATCGCCAGCACGCGGCGGATCGCCAACCCCAGTTCGGGAATACGGATGATCATGGGTCTCTCTCTCTTCGAAGTCTTCGGTGCGCTGCCAAGCCGGACGGCGCCAATACCACCGCAGGCGGTGGACGTTCGAACCTAGTGAAGGTCTGTCGGGAGAGGTATGGGAAACCGATGAAAATGCGCCGGGTGGTTATGTCGCTTCTGCACAAATCGACATGGAATCAGTCGATTGCCGAGGAGTCTGCGATGACCGAGGCAGAGGAACATGCATCTGTCCTCGGGTTTGGAAACGTCAATGGCGATGCAGATAACGTCAGACTGCGCGGGCCGAAAAAAACCACGGCCCCGAAGGGCCGTGGTCGTGGAGCGTCAACAGCGCGGATGGATCAGAAGCGCTGGGTGTACTTCATGTAGATGAAACGACCGATGTCGTAGCCGCCGTAGTACGAGAACACCGAGCGCGGCTTGGTGTACATGACCGGGCCCTGCTTGTCGAACACGTTGTTGGCGCCGACGGAGACGGTGGCGTCCCACGGCAGGTTGTAGCGGAACTGCACGTCATGGAAGGTCACCGCGCCACGCTCGTTGTAGTTGCGTGCGCCCTTGTACCACGGCGCGATCACGCCCGGATCCGAGCACTCGTCGGCGTACTTGGTCGGGTTGACGCACTGTTCCTTGACGCTGGAGTAGTAGCGCGCGGTCCAGCTCACGCCGAAGTTCTCCAGATCCCAGCCCACGGTCAGGTTGGAACGTACGCGGAAGCCGATGCCCGTGTTGGTCACGATGCCGTTGCTGACGGTAGGCACGATCGTGCTGTCGTTCGACGAGCGCGAGATGTCCTTGGCCACGTAAGTGGTCGACCACGAGGTGCTCAGCTTGCCGTAGTCGGTTTCCAGGCGGTACGACAGGTCCATGTCGTAGCCTTCGACCTCGGCGAAGCCGGCATTGCGGCCGCCGAACTTCAGGCCGGTGACGATGCCGTTGGACGGATTGCGGGTGAAGCGCGCGCAACGATCGGCCAGGCCCTGCTCGTAGCAGTCGATCAGGATCTGGTTCGGGCTGTCATCGACGATGGTGTCGTCGATGCGGATCTTCCACCAGTCCAGCGAGACATTGAGGTTGCTGACGAAGGTCGGGCTCCAGACCACGCCCAGGGTGCGGCTGGTCGAGGTTTCCGGCTTCAGGTTCGGGTTCGAACCACCGATGAACGGGGTCGGCGTAGCGGCGACCGAGCCTTCCGTCGGCTTGTTGCTGCTGTCCAGCTGGCGGAAGTTGGCGACATCGGCGATGTCCCTCGCGCAGCGGGCACGCACTTCGGCGCTGCTCTTGGCCGAACCGTACTTGCTGTCACACGGATCCGAGAAGTTGGCGAAGGTTTCCGAACCACCGCCGTACAGGTCGGAGATGGTCGGGGCACGGAAGCCCTGCGCCCAGGTACCGCGCACCAGCAGCTGGTCGATCGGCTTCCATTTGAAGCCGAACTTGCTGTTGAGGGTGTTGCCGAAGGTGTTGTAGTCCGAGAAGCGGGTCGCGGCGTTGAGGCTCAGCTCACGTGCGCCCGGCAGGTCGGCCAGCACCGGAACATTCAACTCCAGGTAGGCTTCCTTCACCTTGTACGAGCCACCGGTCGGGCCAGCGGCCAGGTTGGTGGTGGCACCGGTCTGGGCCAGCGCGTCCGGCACGAACTTGCCGGTTTCTTCGCGGTTTTCCACGCCGAAGGCAAAGCCCAGGTCACCGGCAGGCAGGGTGAACAGGCTGCCGCTGATGGTGGCGAAGGCGTTCTTGGAGGTGGTGCGGCCAGTCGCGTTCTCGGCCGGGAACAGCCAGTCCTGCAGGGCCTGGTTGTTGGTCATGCCATACGGGCTGTCCACGCCGTACGGAACCAGCGGATTCCACGGCAGGCAGCCGGCGATCGGCGCACCCGGCTTGCCGCATTCGACCTTGCCGGTGCTGGCGTTGTAGTACGACGGACCGGTGGCGGCCTGTACGCGGCCCTTGTGCAGGTTGCCGGTGGTGTGCTGGCGCAGCTCGTTCTTGTTGTACTGGTAGCCCACTTCCCAGTCGAAGTAGCGCTCACCGATCTCGAACGAGCCGTCGAACGCGGCCACCGCGCGGTAGGTCTTCAGTTCGCTGGTGCTGGTGCGCGGCAGCTCCCACAGGCGACGGTTCCACTTCACTTCGGTCGGCGTGGCATAGCCATGCTGGTTGCCGAACGGGTTGAAGTAGCTGTCGATCGACATCGGGTTGATCTTGGCGACGTCGACATCGAACGGATAGCCGGCGGTGACGCGGGTCGAGCTGCGCTTGTTGTAGCCCAGTTCGGCCTTGAAGCGCACGTTGTCGGTGATGTTGGCCTGGCCCGAGAAGTACAGCGAATCACGCTTGATCGGATAGCTCAGGTGCATCTGATCATTGGTGTTGCTGACGTCACCGGTGAACGCGGTCGGATCGGTGAAGTGGTAGTTGGCCGGGTTGGTCGGGTCGCTGCCGCGGTTGAGTGCGTAGTTGCAGCCTTCCTTCGCATTGGTGCAGCCCGGGCCACCCTTCACGCCAAAGAACTGGCCCCACTGGCTGTTGGTGGTCCAGCCGTCGGTCGGGTGGCGGTCGGTGTTGCTGTAGCGGCTGAAGCCACGGTCACGCGCCCACACGCCCTTTTCTTCGGAGTGTTCGGCGGCGAAGGTGGCCGAGAAGCGGTCGTTGGACCAGCCGGCAACCACGTCGAAGCGATCACGTGCGCCGTCGCCTTCGCCGTACTGGCCATGGTAGACGTTGGCGGTGATGCCAGTGACGTTGGTGCGGGTGATGATGTTGATCACGCCGGCCATCGCGTCGGAGCCGTAGATGGCCGAGGCGCCGTCCTTCAGGACTTCAATGCGCTCCACTGCCGACACCGGCAGGGTCGACACGTCCTGGAAGCCGGAGGTGCTGATGCCCAAGCGCTTGCCGTTGACCAGCACCAGCGTGCGCTGGGTGCCGAGGTTGCGCATGTTGACGTAGGTACCACCGGCGTCTTCACCAGCCGACAGCACGTTGGCGCGGCTGATGGTCGGGCTGCCCATTGCGGTGACGTTCTGCAGGATGTCCGATACCGAGCTGAAGCCCTGGCGTTCGATGTCCAGGCGGGACAGGGCCAGCACCGGCTGGGCGGTTTCGACGTCGACCTGGCGGATGCGCGAACCGGTGATCTCGATGCGATCCAGGGTGGTCGGTGCAGCGTTGCTGCTCTGGGCGAAGGCGGGCAGGGCAGCCAGCGTTGCGGTGGTCGCCAGGGCGTAACGGATGGCCTGGCCCAGCGCGGTGGTACGTGAAGTCATTAACGATCTCTCTCTCAGGTCGTACACGAGACGCCACTCCGGGCGTCGATGAAGCCGGTCGTTAATCAGACCGACGACCGATAGTAGTCTCGTTGGTTAATGTCCTGTAAAGAGAACGTGTCGAAATTTGTCGTTTCTCATCACGTCATTTCACGAAAAATGAACAAAAGCAGATGCTTAAGTTGTTGACGTGGGCGTGCAGGTCGCTTTCAACTGCTGCGATGCAGCAGGAATTGCGCGAAAAACGCGCAGAACGCGGCGCGTAATGACGCGCCTGTCCTGGGGTGTGGGGGGTCAGGCCACGAACGGACGGAACTGGATGCCCAGGCCGGCGATGCCGTCGGTTTCGCCGATCAGGTCGGCCCGCAGCAGCGGGCGGGCATCGATGAACGCCTGCGGCACGATCAGCGACAGCCGGTTGTCGTCCGCGGTCAGCTCCAGCCCCGGCATCGGGTCGTCCTCGTGGGCGCGGTTGAGCAGCACCGCCAGGCGCAGCAGCGCGGCCAGCCTGCGCGCGGTCTGCAGCAGGCGTTCGGGCAGGGCATCGAAGGCGGTCTTGGTCACGCTGCGGCGGTGGCTGCGCACCAGCGCGGCCAGCATCTGCTGTTCCTGCCGCGAGAAGCCGGCGATATCCGAGTTCTCCAGCACGTAGCTGCCATGCACGTGGTAGCCGCTGTGGGCGATCATCAGCCCCAGCTCGTGCAGGCGCGCGGCCCAGCCGAGCATGCGTGCGTCGTCGGCGTCGAGCTTCCAGCGTTCCTGCACCTGCTCCAGCAGCGACAGCGCGGTGTCCTGCACGCGGTCGGCCTGCACGGTGTCGATGCCATAACGCTGGGTCAGCGCAGTGACCGATTCGTCACGCAGGTCGTTTTCGCCGGCGCGGCCGACGATGTCGTAGAGGATGCCTTCGCGCATCGCCGCCTTGCTGACCAGCAGCTTCTGCAGGCCCAGTGCCTGGAAGGCGGCCTCCAGCACCAGGATGCCGCCGGCGATGATCGGGCGGCGGTCGCTGGACAGGCCCGGCAGTTCGATGTCGTCGATCTTCTTGGCTTTCAGCAGTTCGTCGCGCAGCTGCGGCAGGGCTTCGGCGGTGATCGCGCCCTTGCTCAGCTTCATGGTCGCGCAGATTTCGCTGATCGCCTTGTGCGTTCCCGATGAACCCAGTGCTTCCTGCCAGCCCAGCGCCCGGTACTTGCTGGCGAAGGGCTGGAACTCGCGGCCGATCTCGGCCAGTGCATCTTTCCAGCGTTTCTTGCTCAGCTTGCCACCCGGGAAGAAACGACGGGTGCTGGCGATGCAGCCGGCCTGCAGGCTTTCGCGCTCCAGGGTCTGCATGCCCATGCCGATGATGAATTCGGTGGAGCCGCCGCCGATGTCGATCACCAGCCGGCGCTGGCCGGGCTTGGGTGGCTGCGCGTGGGCCACGCCCAGATAGATCAGGCGCGCCTCTTCGCGGCCGCTGACCACTTCGATCGCATGCCCGAGCGCGGTCTCGGCCGGAACCAGGAACGATTGCGGCGAGCGCAGCTGACGCACGGTATTGGTGGCCAGCGCGCGTACCTGGTGCGGCGGCACATTGCGGATGCGTTGGCCGAAACGGGCCAGGCACTCCAGCGCGCGCTGTCGCGCGGCGGCGGAAAGTCCACCCTTGCCATCCAGGCCATCGGCCATGCGCACCGTTTCGCGCAGGCGGTCGATCACCCGCAGCTGGCCGAGCGTGTAGCGCGCGATGACCATGTGGAAACTATTGGAGCCAAGGTCGATGGCGGCCAGCAGGTCGCCATCCTGCAATGCGGGCGGAGTCGTGGTGGTATGCGGCATGGACGAATGTTAGCCGAAGGGGCGGTGTGCTCGTCACCGCGCGACCTTCACATTTTGGAAGAGGGGAGTGCGGCAGGGCTGCGCCCTGCACCTGCAGAGGCAACGTCAACGTCAAGAGCTGGCTATCCGTGGGATGGCGGGGTAGGTCCGGTTGAGGGGGACGCTGTAAACCCGTCCATGGGGGCTTGGTCGCCGCATCCATGCGGCTCACGCCCCCTCAACCGGACCCACCCCGCCTTCGACAGAATTCCGCGATCTGATGGTGGGTGCCGACCGTTGGTCGGCACTGATCCAATCCCGACCACAATCGGTGCCTACCGCTCTTGGTAGGTGTCGCCCTTGGTCGACACACCGTGTCAGAGACCCTGCATCAGTGCCATCTGCGCAGAATGCGGTGCCTCGTCGTGGGCCGGGGCACGCTTGTGGTAGATGCCGTCGGCGTCCAGGTCCCAGGCGTTGAGATTGTCATCGAGGTAGTTCTGCAGGACCTCGCGGTAAACCCGCTTGGCCAGTCCCGGGTCGAGGATCGGGAAGCAGGTTTCGACCCGGCGCAGCAGGTTGCGTTCCAGCCAGTCGGCGCTGGCGCAGTACAGCTCCGGTGCGCCGTCGTTGCCGAACCAGTACACACGGCTGTGCTCAAGGAAGCGGCCGACGATCGAGCGCACGCGGATGTTGTCCGACACGCCCGGCACGCCGGGACGCAGGGTGCAGGCACCGCGGATGATCAGGTCGATCTGCACGCCGGCCTGCGAGGCGGCGTACAGCGCGCGCACCACCTGCGGTTCGTTCAGGGCGTTCATCTTGGCGATGATCCGCGCCGGGCGGCCAGCGGCGGCGATGCGCGTTTCGCGCTCGATGCGGCCGAGGATGCCGGTGTGCAGGGTGAAGGGCGACTGCAGCAGGCGCTTGAGCTTCATCTTCGAGGCCAGCCCGGACAGCTGCTGGAACAGCAGGTGCACGTCGTTGCCGATGTCCGGATCGGCGGTGATCAGGCTGATGTCGGTGTACGCGCGGGCGGTACCGCTGTGATAGTTGCCGGTACCCAGGTGCACGTAACGGCGCAGCTTGCGGCCCTCGCGGCGCACGATCAGCAGCATCTTGGCGTGGGTCTTGTAGCCGACCACGCCATACACCACCTGCACGCCGGCTTCCTGCAGGCGATCGGCCAGGCCGAGGTTGGCCTCTTCGTCGAAACGGGCGCGCAGCTCGACCACCACGGTCACGTCCTTGCCGTTGCGTGCGGCCTGGATCAGTGCGTCGACGATCAGCGAATCCTTGCCGGTGCGGTACAGGGTCTGCTTGATCGCCAGCACGTTGGGGTCGATCGCGGCCTGCCGGATCAGGTCCAGCACGGCGGTGAAGGCGTCGAACGGGTGATGCAGCAGCAGGTCCTGACGGGCCGTGGTCTCGAAGATGCCGTCGCTGTCGCGCAAGGTGCGCGGGGTCATCGGCGGGTACTTCAGCTCAGGCTGTGCGATCAGGTCGTACAGCTGGATGATGCGGTTGAGGTTGACCGGGCCGTCGATGCGGTACACCGCGTTCTCGGTCAGGCCGAAATTCTGCAGCAGGGTACGCACGATCTCGCGCGGCATGTCGTGGGCGATCTCCAGCCGCACCGCCGGCCGGTAGCCACGGTCGACCAGCTCGTCGCGCAGGGCCAGTGCCAGGTTCTCTACTTCCTCCTCGTCCACCACCAGTTCGGAGTTGCGGGTGACGCGGAACTGGTAGGCGCCCTGGACTTCCAGGCCCGGGAACAGCTCGTCGACGAAGGTGGACAGCACCGAGGACAGGAACACGAAGTTCTGCGGCCCGCCGAGCTTCTCCGGCAGCTGGATGATGCGCGGCAGCGAGCGCGGCGCACGCACGATGGCCAGGTGGCCGGTGCGGCCGAACGCATCGGTACCCTTCAGCACCACCACGATGTTCAGCGACTTGTTGAGGATCTTCGGGAACGGGTGCACCGGATCCAGGCCCAGTGGTGACAGCACCGGCATGATCTCGTTGCGGAAGTAGGCACGCAGCCAGCGTTTCTGGCGGTGCGTCCAGGAGTGGCGGCCGAGCACGCCGATGCCGGCGTCCATCAATGCCGGGCGCAGTGTCTCGTTCCAGCAGCGGTATTGCTGGTCGACCAGTTCCGCGGCGCGGTCGTGGATGGCGTTGAGGATGGCCTGCGGGCTCATTCCATCCGGCGCCGGTGGCAGGCCGAATTCCTGCGCGTGGCGCACGGCAGCGGCACGGATCTCGAAGAACTCGTCGAGGTTGGTGCAGGAGATGCACATGAAGCGCAGGCGCTCCAGCAGCGGCACCTGCGGGTCCATCGCCTGTGCCAGCACGCGGAAGTTGAAATCCAGCTGTGACAGTTCGCGGTTGATGTACAGCGCCGGGTCGCGCAACGGATCGTTGTCCGGGCTCACGGGGAGGGGGAGGGATCCGAGGCTGCTCATGGCGTCATTCTTCGATGGAGGTCAGGGGGGCGGACTCGCGCGGGCGCACGTGGTCGGCATCGAAATGGCAGGAGAACACCGAGCCCTTGCCGACTTCGCTTTCAATCTCCAGCCGTGCGTGATGCAGGCCGAGGATGTGCTTGACGATGGACAGGCCCAGGCCGGTACCACCGCTCTCGCGCGAACGGCTGCTGGAGACACGGTAGAAACGTTCGGTCAGGCGCGGCAGATGGTTGGCCGGGATGCCATAGCCGGAGTCGCGTACCGCCAGCACCGCGCCATCGCCTTCGCGACGGAACTCGACCGCGATGCGGCCCTCGGCCGGGGTGTAGCGCACCGCATTGGTGACCAGGTTGGAGAACGCACTGTGCAGTTCCTTGGTCGAGCCCTGCAGGTCGACGCCGGCGAGGTCGTCGATGCTGATCTGGTGGCGGCCCTGGCTGTGCGCTTCGGCCTCGCGGCGCAGCGTCGCCAGCATCGGCTGCATCGCCACGGTCTCTTCCTCGCTGTGCTCCTGCGATTCCAGCCGTGACAGGGTCAGCAGGTCTTCCACCAGCTGGGCCATGCGCTGGCTCTGCTTGCGCATCTCTTCCAGCATCGGTCCGGTTCCCGGGAAGTCTTCCGGGTCCATCATGTCCAGGTAGCCGTGGACCACGGTGAGTGGCGTGCGCAGCTCATGTGAAACGTTGGCCACGAAATCGCGGCGCACCTGTTCCAGGCGCAGCAGCTTGCTGACGTCGCGGGCGATCAGCAGCCAGTAATCCGACGAATAGGGGATCAGGCGCAGGTTGAGGCGGATTGCCGGATCGACCGGCGAGGGCGCATCCAGGATCGGCTCGGCATTGCGGCCGCCGGCCAGCCAGTGCGCGAGCGGCATCGGCTGCAGGCGCTCGACCAGCGCCTCGCCGAGATCGCCGGGGTGATGCAGGCCGAGCAGGGCGGTGGCTGCCTCGTTGAACCACTGCACGCGCTGGCTGTTGCGATCCAGCACCACCACCGCATCGGGAAGTGCGGCGGCCGCGGCGCGATAGCTGCGCAGCATGTCCAGCAGGCGGCGCTTGCGCACGCGCATCTCCACCTGGTTGCGGTACAGCAGGCGGTCCAGCTCGTTCCAGACGCCGGTGCCTTCTTCGGCGGTATCCCAGCGCTGGCGCGCGGTCAGCCGGCGCAGCACGCTGCGCAGCCGCCAGTAATGCCAGGTGAGGGTCGCCAGTGCGCCCAGTGCGATGCACAACCACAGATGACCCGTGAACCACCCCACCAGTCCGGAGAACAGCAGTACCGCGGCGACAGTGGCCAGGGTCTTCAACCAGGCAGAGCGGATGTGGCGGGGCATTGCGATCTCGTCGTTGAGGTGCGGCGGTTCACTGGGGTGAACCGAGGGTTATAGCAGAGTTGCCGGCGCCGGCACCCGCGGGTGCGCGGTGCCGGCACGACGAGACTCAGGTGGAGGTGGAGAAGCGGTAGCCGGCGCCGCGCACGGTCTGCACCATGTTCTCGGCGTTGAACGGTTCCAGCGTCTTGCGCAGGCGGCGGATGTGCACGTCGATGGTGCGTTCTTCCACGTACACGCTGCCGCCCCACACATGGTCCAGCAGCTGGGCGCGGGTGTAGACGCGCTCCGGGTGGGTCATGAAGAAGTGCAGCAGGCGGTATTCGGTCGGGCCGATCGGCACCGGCTGGTCGTTGGCGAACACGCGGTGGGCGGCGCCGTCGATGCGGATCGGGCCAACCGCAACGCTGCCGTCCTCGTCGTCCTCGCGGGCACGGCGCATGACCGCGCGGATGCGGGCCAGCAGTTCGCGCGCCGAGAACGGCTTGACCACGTAGTCGTCAACGCCGGCTTCGAGGCCACCGACGCGGTCGTTCTCTTCGCCGCGTGCGGTCAGCATGATGATCGGCACTTCGCGGGTCAGGGTTTCCTTGCGCCAACGGCGGGCAAGGTCCAGGCCGCTGGTGCCGGGCAGCATCCAGTCCAGCAGGATCAGGTCCGGAACGCGGTCGGCGATCGCGGTCTGGGCCTCGCGGGCGTCGCCGGCGTGGACCGGTTCGTAATCGCCCTTGCGAAGGGCGAAGGCGACCATTTCACGGATCGCGGGCTCGTCGTCGACGATCAGGATGCGTTTCTGCACGAGGACACCGTAGGGCTCGGTTACTGGAGTGGTGCCAGTAGACTACGGTTTGATGACATGTTTGTGACCAACCGGCCGGAACCCGCGCGGATTGCCATCGGCCGGTCATGCAGCGCTCAGCGGCGGTCCAGGTCCGGGTCCTGCACGCCCTGCCGGCGTAGTTCCAGCACGGTGGGGGTGATCGCCTCGATGCGAGCGTCCACCCGGGCCCGGCCCACATAGTCCAGCGCCGGATTGCGCTTGAGCGCCTGCAGCTGCATCAGCGACTGTTCCGGGCGGCCGCTGAGGAAGGCCGCCTCGGCATAGGCCTCGCTGGCCCGCACGCTGTCACCAGCCAGTTCGCTGGCGCGGGCATAACGCTGCTGGAAGACCGGATCGTTACCACTTTGCGACAGCAGGGGGCGCAGCATGGCCTGCGCGCGCTGGCCGGCCTCGCGGTTGCCCTGTTCGTTCAGGATTTCGGCATACGTCAGCGCCACCGGGCGGCTGTTGGGGTGCTCACGCAGCAGCTGCTCGAAGCGGCTGTTGGCCTGGGCGGCCTGCCCGGCACGCAGTTCGGCCTCCCCCAGGGCCAGTGCCAGCCACAGGTTGTCCCGGCGGGTCTGCAGCAGGCCCGCCAGCGTCTGCCGGGCCTGCGTGGCGCCGTTGCGACCGCTCCGCATCATGGCCAGGGCCTGGCCATAGCGCTGGGTGTCGTTGAGACCGTCCTTCTGGCGCTTGGCCATGTCCGCATACTCGCGCTCCAGCTCGGCGGTGGAATCCGCGCTGAGCACGCGCAGGCGCTCGCGTGCCCAATCGAAGTCGCCGCTGGCGCCACGGCTGAGCTGGCCCATCGGAATACGCAGCACGCTGCTGGGCAGCAACGGGTTGTTTCCACGCAGCAGCGGTTCGGCCAGGCTGGGGTCTGCCGGGTCCACCCGTTCCTTGCGCTCACCGCTGGGGGTGCTGGTGGTCAGCAGCACCGTGTCCTTCTTCATCTGGTCGGCGCGGGCCTTGGCTTCGCTGATGCGGGTGATGTTGACCGGGTGCGTGCGCAGGAACTCGGGGACGCTGTAGCCGCCCTCGTTGCCGCGCATCGCCGCCGACATCCGCTCGAAGAAGCCGGCCATCGCATCCACGTCGTAGCCGCTGCGCGCCAGCGTGCGGATGCCGAGGCGGTCGGCCTCGGACTCGTTGGAGCGGGTGTAGTTGATCTGGCGTTGCTGCATCAGGCCCATGCCCGAGCTGATCGCGGCCATGGTCGCGTTGCCCGAGGAGGTGCTGTTGCTGGCCTGGGCGGCCACTACGGCCGCCAGCATGCCGAGCAGGATCGGAATCTGGTCGCGCTGCGCGCGCTCTACCCCGCGCAGCACGTGCTGCTGGGTGACGTGGGCGATTTCGTGCGACAGCACGGCGGCCACTTCGTCCTCGCGTTCGGCGGTCAGCACCAGGCCGGCATTGACCCCGATGTAGCCGCCCAAGGTGGCGAAGGCATTGATCTGCCGGTCCTTCATCACGAAGAAGGTGTAGGGCTGGCGTGGCTGGTCACTGTTGGAGCCGAGCCGGGTACCCATGGTCTGCAGCCAGTCGTTGACCAGCGGGTCATCCAGCAGGTAGCCGTAGTTGCGCAGCTCGCGCAGCATCATCGCGCCGTACTCGGCCTGGCGGGCCGGGGTCAGCAGCTCGCCGGCCGAGGAGCCGATGTCGGGCAGCTTCTCCTGGGCCTGGGCCAACGGCATGGTCAGGGCCAGGGTGACGGCGGTAGTCAGCAGCAGGGCTCGCAAGCAGAGGGTCCTCGGGCAGGGCGTGCCAAGCGTGGCAGGGCGGGGGGCAACCATTCGTTAATCCACAGTGTTGCGGCCGTGGCGTGGAAATTCCAGCGCACCGGTACCATATGTAGACCGTCGATCCATCGTGGAGTTTCCCGTGACAGCCCAGACCGCCGGCGGTGCCCCCGCCATCACCATCTATTCCACCGCCGTCTGCCCGTACTGCGTGGCCGCCAAGAACTTCCTGAAGAGCAAGGGCCAGCAGTGGACCGAGGTCCGCATCGACCTGGACCCGGTCGAGCGCGAGAAGATGATGGCCAGGACCCGCCGTACCAGCGTGCCGCAGATCTTCGTCGGCGACGTCCACGTGGGCGGCTACGACGACATGATGGCCCTGCACCGTGAAGGCAAGCTCGAGCCGCTGCTGGCCGGGCAGGGCCAGGCATGAGCGCGGCCGACGACGGCAGCAAGGACCGCATCGCCGAGTTCACCGATTTCCGCAAGCGCATGAACGAGCGCATCCTGGGCGAGCCGAACCAGGTGGTGCGGCGCTTCTTCGCGCTGGACACGCAGACCTACCAGGCCGGCGCGCTGGACGTGAAGACCAAGGAGCTGCTGGGACTGGTGGCCTCGATGGTGCTGCGCTGCGACGACTGCATCAGCTACCACGTGGCCCAGTGCAAGGACGCCGGGGTGACCCGTGAAGAGTTCTTCGAGACCTTCTCGGTCGGCCTGGTGGTCGGCGGCTCGATCGTCATCCCGCACCTGCGCCGCGCGGTCGACTTCCTCGACCAGCTCGAAGGCGGCGCCGCCGCCCCCGAAGCGCACGCGCACTGAACCTGGCGGGCTCCGGGAACCGGGCCCTGTGGCCCTCCCGGTAGTGCCGGCCGCTGGCCGGCATCCCGTTAACCCGACATGGTCGAGGTTGCCGGCCAGCGGCCGGCACCACCGGACGTGCGAGGCGCCCTCCCCGCGATCCAACAGCCCAGGAGCCCCTTCTTGTTGAAGGGGCGCGCCGACAGGCGGGGGTAGAGGAGGAATGCGCGGGCAATTATGCCTTTGCCGGGGTCAGGACCATGGTCTACTTGGGTAGCCGGGCCCGGCTAAGGCATAATTGCGGGTGAAACTTCCTTTGCGCCGGCGTTTCCGGGCACGTCCGGACGGCGTTTTTCCCCCTGTTCGGAACATCGATCAATGACGCAGAAAATTACGGTCATCCGCGGCGACGGCATTGGCCCGGAAATCATGGACGCTACCCTGTTCGTGCTCGACCAGCTCAAGACTGGCCTGGAGTACGAAGACGCCGACGCCGGCCTGGTGGCCCTGGAAAAGCACGGCGACCTGATGCCGGCGGTGACCCTGGAATCGATCGCGCGCAACAAGGTCGCGCTGAAGAGCCCGCTGACCACCCCGGTCGGTGGTGGCTTCACCTCGATCAACGTCAGCCTGCGTCGCCACTTCGACCTGTACGCCAATGTGCGTCCGGCCCACACCTTCCCGAACACCAAGTCGCGTTTCGACAACGTCGACCTGATCACCGTTCGCGAGAACACCGAAGGCGCCTACCTGGCTGAAGGCCAGGAAGTGTCGGCCGACGGCGAGACCGCCTTCTCCGGCACCCGCATCACCCGCAAGGGCTCCGAGCGCATCGTGCGCTACGCCTTCGAGCTGGCCCGCAGTGTCGGCCGCAAGAAGGTCACCGCGGTGCACAAGGCCAACATCATCAAGTCGACCTCGGGCCTGTTCCTGAACGTCGCCCGTGAAGTGGCCGCGCAGTACCCGGACATCGAGTTCCAGGAAATGATCGTCGACAACTGCTGCATGCAGCTGGTGATGCGTCCGGAACAGTTCGACGTGATCGTTACCACCAACCTGTTCGGCGACATCATCTCCGACCTGTGTGCCGGTCTGGTGGGCGGCCTGGGCCTGGCCCCGGGTGCCAACATCGGCAAGGACGCGGCGATCTTCGAGGCCGTGCACGGCACCGCGCCGGATATCGCCGGCCAGGGCAAGGCCAATCCGTGCGCACTGCTGCTGGCAGCGGCACAGATGCTGGACCATGTCGGCCAGCCGGAAAACGCCGAGCGCCTGCGCAAGGCCATCGTGGCCACCATGGAAGCCAAGGATTCGCTGACCGGCGACCTGGGCGGCAGCGGCACCACCATGAGCTTCGCCAAGGCCATCGCTACCCGCCTGTAAGCGGCCGCCAGACCTCGGTTGGATCCACAGCGGGGCGCCTTCGGGCGCCCCGCTGCGTTTGGACGCCTGTGTAGCGTCGAGCCATGCTCGACTGCTCTTTCAGGGGCCCCAGACGAAAGGCAAAAGCAGTCGAGCATGGCTCGACTCTACAATGTCAGTCTGTGCGTAATTCGCACAGATCATGTGCTTTTACACGGCTGGATCGTGCGCCTTTCGCTCCGCATCATGTGCCCACTTTCCACCGCACAGGAGCTTGAACATGAACCTCACCGCCTTTGGTCTGGCCAGCCTGATCGGCATGGCCGCCGCTACCCCCGTCACCGCTGCCGAACCTGCCCATCCCACCATCCGCCACATGGCTGGCGCGCCTGTTGCGGCTTCGCTGGATGCGGCGAAGACCGCCGTGCTGGTGATCGACTTCCAGAACGAGTACTTCGACGGCAACGCTGCTCCGGGCTTTGCCGGTGGCCGCATGGTCATCCCCGATGGCGTGGCCGCGCTGCGGCAGGCGAAGCGGGTGGTCGAGTTCGCCGATGCCCACGGCATCCGCGTCATCCATGTGCAGCATGTGTTGCCGGCCGGCGCGCCGCTGTTCGCGCAGGGCAGCGTCAATGCCGCCTTCCATCGCGACCTGCAGCCGCGCAAGGGTGAGACCGTGGTGCAGAAGGACAACGTCAGCGTGTTCGCTGGCAACTCGGCCGCCGTGCTCGACAAGGTACTGAAGGATGCGGGCATCGACACCTTGATCGTCACTGGCCTGCAGACCCATGCCTGCGTGGCCGGTGCCGCCCGCGATGCCGCAGCCGCACCGCGTGGTTACCGGGTGATCGTGGCATCCGATGCAACTGCCAGTCGCGATCTGGACCTGGCCGGTGGCCAGCGCATCGATCATCGCGCGCTGCATGAGGCCTCGCTGGCGCAGATCGAAGACACCTTCGGTGATGTCCTGAGCACCGATGCGATCCTGGCCTTGCCGGTGGTAGCCGGCAAGTAAGCCGCACGCCGTTGTGGCGAAGCCGCTTGCTAAGCTGGCAGGGCCCGCGTTGCGTGGGCCCTGCCACCTGGAGCTGCTTGCCGATGGATCACTTCGCTGCCCTGCGTGCACTGCGCGCCATCGTCGACGCGGGCAGCTTCACTGCTGCCGCAGAACGCCTGGGAACCACCCATTCGGCGATGTCGCGGCAACTGCGGCAGTTGGAAGAGCACCTGCAGGTTCGACTGCTCGATCGCAACAGTCGCCGGCTGTCACTGACCGAGGCCGGTCGCGATTACTACCGCGAGGCGGCAGCGCTGCTGGATCGCCTGCAGGAAGCCGACGATCGTGCGCGTGCCGGGCAGGCACAGCCCAGCGGCACGGTACGCATCAGCGTGCCGCAGGTCGTGGCCAGCCAGGAGTTGCCGCATTGGCTGCCGTCGTTCCTGCAGCGCTACCCGCAGGTGACGCTGGATCTTTCTGCCGACGACCAGCTGGTCGATGTGGTGGGCGGTGGTTTCGACCTGGCGCTGCGCATCGCGGCTTCGTTGCCGGACAGCCAGCTGGTCGCGCGCGAACTGGCCAGCTGCCCGCGCATCCTGGTCGCTGCACCGGCCTATCTGGCGCGGCACGGTCTACCCCGCCAGGCTTCGGATCTCGCGCAGCACACGCTGCTCGGCTTCAGCCCCACGCCGTCAATGCTGCCCTGGCAGCTGCAGGGGCCGCGCGGTGCCACCGCGAGCATCGAAGCGGGCCAACGGCTGCGCGTGGACGCTACGCCCGCGTTGTACGCCGCCGCGTTGGCCGGCATGGGCATCAGCCTGTTCACTGCGCTCACCGTGCAGGAAGACCTGCGCGCCGGTCGATTGATCCGCGTGCTGCCCGCCTGGCATGCCGGGCAGCGACACTACTTCGCGCTGTACCCGCATGCCAGGGCACTCGCCCCCAAGGTGCGCGCGCTGGTCGAGCACCTCGCCGCGCACTACGCTGCACAGGTTGGCGCGGCAGGCTAGCCGCGCAGCTGCAACCGAGGTGGTGATGGAGTCGGTGTATCTGCTGGTGGCGCTGGGCGCGATTGTCGCCGGATTCGTGCAGGGGCTGTCCGGCTTCGCCTTCGGCATGGTGGCGATGTCGTTCTGGGCATGGGGACTGGAGCCGCGATTGGCGGCCACGCTGTCGGTGTTCGGTGCACTGGTTGGCCAGCTGGTAGCGGTGTTCACCGTGCGCCGCGGCTTCAACCTGCGCCTGCTGCTGCCGTTCGTACTCGGTGGATTGGCTGGTATTCCGCTGGGCGTGATGGTGCTGCCGCAGCTCGATATGAACTGGTTCAAGGCGCTGCTGGGTGGCTTCCTGGCGCTGTGGTGCCCGGTGATGCTGATGGCGCGCTCGCTGCCGCCGATCACCGTCGGAGGCCGTTTCGGGGACGCGATCGCCGGCATGGCCGGTGGCGTGCTCAGTGGCATCGGTGGCTTTGCCGGTCCGGTACCGACGCTGTGGAGCACGCTGCGCGGCTTCGGCAAGGACGAGCAGCGCGCGGTCATCCAGAACTTCAATCTGGCGATGCTGGCGGTGACCATGGCCACCTACGTTGGCAGTGGTCTGGTAGACCGCCGGATGCTGCCGTACTTCGCCATCGTGGCACCGGCCATGCTGGTGCCCACGCTGCTGGGTGCGAGGGTCTACATCGGCATCAGCGAGGCGCGCTTCCGGCAGGTCGTGCTGGGCCTGCTCACCGCATCAGGCATCGCGCTGCTGGCCTCGTCGCTTCCGGTGCTGCTGGCGCGCCCCGTCATCGGCTGAAGTTCAGGCCGGGCGGAACATGCGGAAGCGCTGTTCGGCGCCGATCCGGAAGTAATCGGCGGGGCCGCCGCCGCGCAGGATGGGGGCCGCTGCCGCAGTGTCGTAGATGCCATCGACCAGCAGTCGTGCTTCGATATGCACTGCAACCACTTCACCCAGCACCAGCCAGCCGTTGGTGTCCTGACCGGCGGCATCGCGCAGGCGCACGATCTGGGTGCAGCGGCATTCCATGCTCACCGGGCTCTGTGCCACACGGGGTGGCGCTACCTGCGTGGACGCCAGCGGGGTCAGCCCGGCCAGGGCGAACTCATCGATCTCCGCCGCGACCGCGCGGCAGCTTTCGTTCATTGCCTCGGCCAGGTCGAAGGTGGCCAGGTTCCAGACGAATTCCCCGGTGGCTTCGATGTTGCGCAACGAGTCTTTGCGGCCCTGGCTGGAGAAGCCGATGATCGGAGGGGTGTAGTTGAAGGCGTTGAAGAAACTGTAGGGCGCCAGGTTCAGTGTGCCCTTGGCATCGCAGCTGGAAATCCAGCCGATCGGGCGCGGGCCGATGATGGCGTTGAATGGGTCGTGTGGCAGGCGATGGCCGTCGGCCGGGCGGTAGCTGTGGAAGGTGTCGGGCATGGGGGTGTTGTTCCGTAGAGTCGAGCTTGCTCGACTGGATCGGCATCCGTCGAGCAAGCTCGACTCTACCGCCTGAAACAGTCGAGCAGGCGCGACCCACAAAAAAGCCGCGACCCTCGCGGATCGCGGCTTGTCGTTTACGGCATGGGGTGACTCAGCGCTGCTGGATCTTCGACAGCAGGCGCAGGAACTCCACATACAGCCACACCAGGGTCACCATCAGGCCGAATGCGCCATACCACTCCATGTACTTCGGTGCACGCTGGGCGACACCGGTCTCGATGAAGTCGAAGTCCAGCACCAGGTTCAGCGCGGCCACGACTACCACGAACAGGCTGAAGGCGATGCCCAGCCAGCTGGAGTCGTGGATCACAGGCACGTTGATGTTGAAGAAGCCCAGCACGAACGAGGCCAGGTAGAGCAGGGCGATGCCGCCGGTCGCTGCGACCACGCCCATCTTGAAGTTCTCGGTGGCCTTGATCAGGCCGCTGCGATAAGCGAACAGCAGCGCGAACAGGGTGCCGAAAGTCAGCAGCACCGCCTGGAACACGATGCCCGGGAACTTGGCGTTGAACACCGCCGATATGGCGCCCAGGAACAGGCCTTCCACCAGCGCGTACATCGGTGCGGTGACCGGCGACCACTCCTTCTTGAACACGGTGATCAGCGCCAGCACCAGGCCGCCGATGGCGCCGCCCATGGCATACAGCTTGGCGCCGGCCATGACCTGGCCGTA
Source organism: Stenotrophomonas sp. 1L-E-5-B-C3 (assembly GCF_057292075.1). Lineage (NCBI taxonomy): Bacteria > Pseudomonadati > Pseudomonadota > Gammaproteobacteria > Lysobacterales > Lysobacteraceae > Stenotrophomonas > Stenotrophomonas sp. 1L-E-5-B-C3. The sequence goes on along the minus strand of NZ_JBXAWS010000022.1, from coordinate 16,769 downwards.
ATCATCGATGGTCTGGTTCCAGGCGAAGGCGGCGGTCAGCACGGTCAGCAGCAGCAGGAAGCCGGTCTTGTTGACGGTGCCGTTGAGGGTCATGGCCTGGTCGGGGCTGGTCACCACCGAGCCGCTGGCGAGGTCGAGGAAGGTGGACTCGGAAAGAGCCGGGTTGCCGCTGCGCATGCGCGTTCTCCGTGCGAATGAAGGTCAGGACGGCCATCCGGCCGATGGTCGCGAGCATAGCCGATGACTGTTTCCGGCGCTGTGGCAGGCGTCAGGCCTGCACATCCTGCGTTGACAGTTCGCGATGCGCTTGGCCACAATGACCAGCTCCCCGGGCCTGGCCCGAGGGGATTGCAAGACCGGGGTATAGCGCAGTCTGGTAGCGCGCCTGCTTTGGGAGCAGGATGTCGGGGGTTCGAATCCCTCTACCCCGACCAATCCCACGCCACGTCGGATTGGACACCGTTCGGTCTGGGCGCCCGTAGCTCAACTGGATAGAGCACCGGCCTTCTAAGCCGGCGGTTACAGGTTCGATTCCTGTCGGGCGCGCCATCGGCGAGGCACCGGGGTCGCATCTGCGGATGTGAAGAAGTGCTTGCAAAAGCCTGAAGTCTCCACCAGAATATCGGACTCGCTTCGGCGGACCGGAACTTCGGTGACAGTCCCCAGGCAGACGTTTGAAGCACCAGCGCCAGTTGCACCGGCGCGGGAGCAAAAGTTTCAGTGGTGGCTGTAGCTCAGTTGGTTAGAGTACCGGATTGTGATTCCGGTGGTCGGGGGTTCGAATCCCCTCAGCCACCCCACTGATTCAACCGCATCGGCGCAGCCGACACGGTATTGCAATAAACAGAAGGCACGTTACAATGTGCGTCTGAGTTTCACGGGCCGTTAGCTCAGTTGGTAGAGCAGTTGACTCTTAATCAATAGGTCCAAGGTTCGAATCCTTGACGGCCCACCAAGACAGAAGCCACCTGGCATGCCAGGTGGCTTTTTTCTTATAAGTGTGACCCCTTCGATTCGACGGCGGACATGCTGCGAAGGCCCGGCTGGTGCGGGTCTTCTGCGGGAGCGGGATCGCAGTGCTGCTTTCAACGGCGTTGAAAAAAGTGCTTGCGCCCACCGAGCGGATCGGGTCATAATTCGCGCCCCGATTTCGGGCTGTTAGCTCAGTTGGTAGAGCAGTTGACTCTTAATCAATAGGTCCAAGGTTCGAATCCTTGACAGCCCACCAGACGAAAGCCACTTGGTCCGCCAAGTGGCTTTTTTCTTGCCTGTGCGCCGGGCCGGGCTGCGCTTCATCCACGCATGGCGTGGATCTACTGAAGCGGTGCTGAAATCAGGGGCATACGCGTCATCGGTGTTTTCAATGCTGTGCGCTGCTTCTCACCGCGGCGTGTCCTGTATCGCTCCCAATGGATCTTCCGCGCCGAAGGCGCATGCACGAAGGAAGATGTTGATGGCCGCTATCAATCGACTGCGCCTGATGGTGTTGTGCCCGCTTGTGCTGGGGGCGTTGACCGCCTGTGCGCCGGACAGTGATCCAGCCCAGACCGTCGAGCGCGATGCCGATGCTCAGAGCGTTCCGGCACAACAGGCCGGCGAGGCCATGCAGATGCATCCGGCACGACCGGCGGAGGCAGAGGTCCTGCCCGAAGCGGTGGATGTGCAGCGCAACGCGGACGGCTCAGTGGATGTCCGCAAGGCTGAGCCGGCAGCGGTGGCCCTGCGTCGCACCGCCGACGGCGGCGTGGAGATCCGCAAGGTGGATGCGGCGGCGGGCGCCAGTGCCGAGGCCGCACCGGCCCGCGCCGAACCGCAACACTGAGGCGGCGGCCGCCAGATCCGCTTCAGCTTTGGAGCGGTGGATTCAGCTTTGTGCAGGCCTTTCGCTCATCGCTCCCGCCTGCGACAATGAACCCCTGTGCCGGCCACGCGAAAGTGGCGGAATTGGTAGACGCCCTGGATTTAGGTTCCAGTGTCGCAAGGCGTGGGGGTTCGAGTCCCCCCTTTCGCACCAGTGCCGGCCTGTCCCCGCCCTGATTGGGCCATCTGCGCCCCCTTGACCGGCACGCGCTGGCAGTGCAGGCCAAATTGGGCGAAACTAAAGGGCTGCGGCAAGCAGGCGCGTCCCAGACGTCGTGTCCTTACAACCGTTTCATCCCAATCATCGAGCCGGGGGCCTGGGCCACCGGTGGCAGGAGTCAACATGCAAGCTTCGATCGAATCCACCGGCAACCTGGAACGCCGCCTGAGCTTCTCGCTGCCGGAAGACCGTCTGCAGAGCCACATCGTCGGCCGCCTGGGCGAAATCGCCCGTACCACCCGCATCAAGGGTTTCCGTCCGGGCAAGGTGCCGGCCAAGGTGATCGAGCAGCGCTTCGGCGCGCAGGTCCGTGGTGAGGCGCTGGACGGCCTGCTGCGCGAAACCTTCGATGCGGCCGTGCGCGAGCACGACCTGCGCATCGTCGGCAGCCCGCGCATCGACAAGGGCGAGGAGGGTGAGTTCTCCTTCGTGGCCACCGTCGAAGTGGTGCCGGACTTCGGCGATATCGACGTCAGCAAGCTGACCGTCGTGCGCCACAGCGCCGAGATCAGCGATGCCGACATCGACCAGATGATCGAGAACCTGCAGAACCAGCGTCGTACCTGGGCCCCGGTCAGCCGTGGCGCGCAGGATGGCGACCTGGTCGCGGTGGAAACCTGGTCGCAGGCCGGCGAAGAGCGCCTGCCGGCCGAGGGCACCGAGAAGGGTTCGATCGTGCTCGGCCAGGGCATGATGTTCGAGACCATCGAGAAGGGTCTGGTCGGCCTGGCCAAGGGTGAAGAGAAGACCCTGGATGTCGAGTTCCCGGCTGACTGGCGCGTGCCGGTGCTGGCCGGCAAGACCGTGCAGGTCACCGTGAAGGTTGCCGAAGTGTCCGAGCCGGTCGTGCCGGCGGTCGACGAAGCCTTCATCAAGAGCTTCGGCGTGAAGGGCGGCGACGTCGAGCAGTTCCGTAGCGACATCCGCGCCAACCTCGAGCGCGAGCTGAAGGGTGCGCTGATGAACCGCCTGCGCCGCGAAGTGGGCGAGCAGCTGATCGCGGCCTACGCCTCGGTGGAAATGCCGCCGCGCCTGGTCGAGAACGAAGCCCGCGCCATGCTGGCCCAGCAGGTCGAGCAGATCCGCCGCAACGGCCAGAATGTTGGTGAGATTCCGGCCGATGCCCATGAAGGCTTCAAGGACGCTGCTGCCAAGCGCGTGCTGGTCGGCCTGCTGGTCGGCGAAGTGGCCCGCGTCAACGACCTGCGCCTGGAAGCCAAGCGCCTGAACGAAACGATGCGCCTGATCGCCTCGACCTACGAAGAGCCGGAGCAGGTCATTGAGATGTACCGCAATGACCCCCAGCTGATGTCTGGCCTGCAGAACCGCGTGATGGAAGAGCAGGTGATCGACTGGATCGCCGAGCGTGCCCAGCACACCGAAGAGAAGCTGTCGTTCCAGGACGCGATCCGCCAGTAAGCCGGGGCGGATCACCGGATGCCCCGCGCCTGTCCCGGCGCGGGGTTGTTTTCCCCCAAGATAGGTACCTCACGTAATGGACAACCGAACCAAAGCCCTGAACCTGGTTCCGATGGTGGTCGAGCAGACCAGCCGCGGCGAGCGTGCCTACGACATCTATTCGCGCCTGTTGAAGGAGCGCCTGATCTTCCTGGTGGGCCCGATCGACGATCACATGGCCAACGTGGTGGTGGCGCAGTTGCTGTTCCTGGAATCGGAAAACCCGGAAAAGGACATCAACATCTACATCAACTCGCCGGGTGGCGTGGTCACCGCCGGCATGGCGATCTACGACACCATGCAGTACATCAAGCCGAATGTGAGCACCACCTGCATCGGTCAGGCCGCCTCGATGGGCGCCCTGCTGCTGGCAGCGGGCGAAGCTGGCAAGCGCTATGCGCTGCCGAATTCGCGCGTGATGATCCACCAGCCGCTGGGTGGCTATCAGGGCCAGGCCACCGACATCGACATCCACGCGCGTGAGATCCTGACCCTGCGTTCGCGCCTGAACGAAGTGCTGGCCAAGCACACCGGCCAGTCGCTGGAGACGATCGCCCGCGACACCGAGCGCGACAACTTCAAGAGCGCGTTCGAGGCACAGGCCTATGGTCTGGTCGACCAGGTCCTGGAGCGTCGTCCGGATGAGTCGATCCAGGCCGGCTGAGCCATCATCACGGGGCCCTGGAGGCCCCGTTCCTGCAGGGTCGGGCGGGACTGGTGTCCCTCCGGCCCTGTGCTATTCTCGAATCGAACCCCCGTTCAGCGGGTGGGGTAACTGGGTAAGCGAAGCATGAGCGAAGACCGCCAAGGTCGTTCCACGGACACCGGCAAGATCCTCTACTGCTCTTTCTGCGGCAAGAGCCAGCATGAAGTGCGCAAGCTGATTGCGGGTCCGAGCGTGTTCATCTGCGATGAATGCGTGGAGCTGTGCAACGACATCATCCGTGAGGAACTTGAGGAAAAGGCGCAGTCGGCGCGCAGCTCGCTGCCCAAGCCGCGCGAGATCCTCGAGGTCCTCGACCAGTACGTGATTGGCCAGAACCGTGCCAAGCGCACCCTGGCCGTGGCCGTGTACAACCACTACAAGCGCATCGAGAGCCGGCAGAAGAACGACGAGGTCGAACTGGCCAAGTCGAACATCCTGCTGGTCGGCCCGACCGGTTCGGGCAAGACGCTGCTGGCCGAGACCCTGGCCCGCCTGCTCAACGTGCCGTTCACCATGGCCGACGCCACCACGCTGACCGAAGCCGGTTACGTGGGCGAGGACGTGGAGAACATCATCCAGAAGCTGCTGCAGAAGTGCGACTACGACGTCGAGAAGGCGCAGCAGGGCATCGTCTACATCGATGAAATCGACAAGATCTCGCGCAAGAGCGAGAACCCGTCGATCACCCGCGATGTGTCCGGCGAAGGCGTGCAGCAGGCCCTGCTGAAGCTGATCGAAGGCACCGTGGCCAGCGTTCCGCCGCAGGGCGGCCGCAAGCACCCGCAGCAGGAATTCCTGCAGGTGGACACCAAGAACATCCTGTTCATCTGCGGCGGCGCGTTCGCCGGGCTGGACAAGGTGATCCAGGCCCGTTCCACCGACGTCGGCAGCATCGGCTTCGGCGCCAAGGTGAAGAGCGCCGAGCGCAAGCAGGAAGTGGGCAAGGTACTGGCCGAAGTCGAGCCGGAAGACCTGATCAAGTTCGGCCTGATCCCCGAGTTCGTCGGCCGCCTGCCGGTGGTGGCAACCCTGGAGGAGCTGGACGAGCCGGCCCTGATCAAGATCCTGACCGAGCCGAAGAACGCCATCACCAAGCAGTTCAAGAAGCTGTTCGAGATGGAGAACGTCGAGCTGGAGTTCCGTCCGGACGCGCTGTCGGCCATTGCCAGGAAGGCGCTCAAGCGCAAGACCGGCGCCCGTGGCCTGCGCACCATCGTCGAATCGGTCCTGCTGGACACCATGTACGACCTGCCGTCGCAGGAAAACGTCAGCAAGGTGGTGGTGGACGAGTCGGTGATCGAGCACAAGTCCGAGCCGTACCTGATCTACCAGACCCCGGCGGCCCCTGAACAGAAGGCCGCAGGCGCCGAGTGATCCTTTCAAGTTTTTGATTTGAAAGGATTTTAAACGAACGCCTTGCATCTGAAAGCCGATGGCCCCATAACGGGGCCATCGGCTTTTTTTGTCTCCGGAAGATGCCCTCCCGGAGGCGGTTTTCCCCTTCCCTGGAGCCCCCATGGCCCGTTCCCCAAGTGAAACCCTCGACCTGCCGGTCCTGCCGCTGCGCGACGTAGTGGTGTTCCCGCACATGGTCATCCCGCTGTTCGTCGGTCGTGACAAGTCCATGCACGCACTCGAACAGGCAATGGAAGCGGACAAGCGCATCCTGCTGCTGGCGCAGAAGTCGGCCGAGACCGATGACCCGCATGCGGCCGACCTCTACCAGGTCGGTACGCTGGCGCAGGTGCTGCAGCTGCTGAAGCTGCCCGACGGCACCATCAAGGTGCTGGTCGAAGGCCTGTCGCGCGTGCAGGTGACCCACGTCGACGAGCGCAACGGCTCGCTGCATGGCCAGGCCGTGGAGATCGATGCCACCGACGAACGCGAAGCACGCGAGGTCGAGGCCATCGCCCGCTCGCTGATGTCGCTGTTCGAGCAGTACGTGAAGACCAACCGCAAGCTGCCGCCGGAACTGCTGCAGACCCTGTCCGGCATCGATGAGCCGGCGCGCCTGGCCGACACCATCGCCGCGCACATCAGCGTGCGCCTGTCCGACAAGCAGCGCCTGCTGGAAACGCTGGCGGTGGGCGACCGCCTGGAGATGCTGGTCGGCCTGGTCGACGGCGAGATCGACGTGCAGCAGATGGAAAAGCGCATCCGCGGCCGCGTGAAGTCGCAGATGGAAAAGAGCCAGCGCGAGTACTACCTCAACGAACAGATGAAGGCCATCCAGAAGGAACTGGGTGACCTTGACGACGCGCCGGGCGAGCTGGAAGAGCTGGCCCGCAAGATCGCCGAAGCGGGCATGCCCAAGCCGGTGGAAACCAAGGCGCGCAACGAACTGAACAAGCTCAAGCAGATGTCGCCGATGTCTGCCGAGGCGGCGGTGGTGCGCAACTACCTGGAGTGGCTGCTGGGCGTGCCGTGGAAGAAGCGCAGCAAGGTGCGCAAGGACCTGAAGGCTGCGCAGGACACCCTCGACGCCGATCACTACGGCCTGGAGAAGGTCAAGGAACGCATCCTTGAGTACCTGGCGGTGCAGTCACGCGTGAAGCAGATGAAGGGGCCGATCCTGTGCCTGGTCGGTCCGCCGGGCGTGGGCAAGACCTCGCTGGGCCAGTCCATCGCCAAGGCCACCAACCGCAAGTTCGTGCGCATGTCGCTGGGCGGCGTACGCGACGAAGCCGAGATCCGTGGCCATCGCCGCACCTACGTCGGTTCGATGCCGGGCCGCATCGTGCAGAACCTCAACAAGGTCGGCAGCAAGAACCCGCTGTTCGTGCTGGATGAGATCGACAAGATGTCGATGGACTTCCGTGGCGATCCGTCGTCGGCGCTGCTGGAGGTGCTGGACCCGGAGCAGAACAACGCCTTCAACGACCACTACCTGGAAGTGGACCTGGACCTGTCCGAAGTGATGTTCGTGGCTACCTCGAATTCACTCAACATTCCGGGCCCGCTGCTGGACCGCATGGAAGTGATCCGCATCCCCGGCTACACCGAGGATGAGAAGCTCAACATCGCCACCCGTTACCTGTCGCCCAAGCAGATCAAGGCCAACGGCCTGAAGCCGGAAGAGCTGGAAATCGGCGCCGATGCCATCCAGGACATCGTGCGTTACTACACGCGCGAATCGGGCGTGCGCAACCTGGAGCGCGAGATCGCCAAGATCTGCCGCAAGGTGGTGAAGGAGATCGCGCTGGCCGGCCCGCAGCCGGTGAAGGCGAAGAAGGGTGCGAAGAAGTCCAAGGCGCTGGTCAGCGTGACCGGCAAGAACCTGGACAAGTACCTGGGCGTGCGTCGCTTCGACTTCGGTCGCGCCGAGGAAGAGAACGAGATCGGCCTGGTCACCGGCCTGGCCTGGACCGAAGTGGGCGGTGATCTGCTGCAGATCGAATCGACGCTGGTGCCGGGCAAGGGCCAGCTGATCCTGACCGGCCAGCTCGGCAACGTGATGAAGGAGTCGGCATCGGCGGCGCTGTCGGTGGTGCGTTCGCGCGCCGTCGGCTTCGGCATCGACAGCGACTTCCTGCAGAAGCACGACGTGCACGTGCACGTGCCCGATGGCGCCACGCCGAAGGACGGCCCCAGCGCCGGTGCCGCGATGGTCACCTCGCTGGTGTCGATGCTGACCAAGGTGCCGGTGCGTGCCGATGTGGCGATGACCGGCGAGATCACCCTGCGTGGTCGCGTCACTGCCATCGGTGGGCTGAAGGAGAAGCTGCTGGCCGCACTGCGTGGCGGTATCCGCACCGTCATCATCCCCGAAGAGAACCGCAAGGACCTGGCCGACATCCCGGCCAACGTCACCCGCGATCTGCAGATCGTGCCGGTGAAGTACATCGAAGAAGTCCTGGACCTGGCGCTGGAGCGTCCGCTGGCACCGAAGAAGGCGCGCAAGAGTGCGCAACGCGTCACGGTGCGCAGCAAGGCCAAACCGAGTGGAAGCGCGCGCGTCAAGCATTGACGCGCGCTGTCCAATGGCTTGAAACCCGCGTCGTTGCTGGCTTTCCAGCTTGCGTGGGGGTAGGGCCACTGGTATAAAAGCAGCACTCGCGAATGAGTGATCGCTGTCGGCGATGACTGAATCAGCGAACCGTTTCCACATGGCGGCCGCATGCAGAAGGCGTGCGGTTGCTTCCCTGTCGAATCTGCGGAACCCACCGCCAAAGGAGTTGTAGAGAATGAACAAGACCGAATTGATCGATGCCGTTGCTGAAGCTGCCGACCTGACCAAGGCCGAGTCCAGCCGCGCTGTCGATGCCGTCGTTGCTGCCGTCACCAAGGCGCTGAAGGACGGCGATGCGGTCACCCTGGTTGGCTTCGGTACCTTCCAGGTTCGCGACCGTGCTGCCCGCACCGGCCGCAACCCGAAGACCGGCGACACCATCAAGATCGCTGCTTCGAAGAATCCGTCGTTCAAGGCTGGTAAGGCCCTGAAGGATGCTGTAAACTAAGCGGCTCGCTGGGGTGCTTAGCTCAGCGGTAGAGCGTCTCCTTTACACGGAGAGGGTCGGGGGTTCGAAACCCTCAGCACCCACCACAGCACCGCGGTAAAAGTTTGAGTGTGGAGCGGTAGTTCAGCTGGTTAGAATGCTGGCCTGTCACGCCGGAGGTCGCGGGTTCGAGTCCCGTCCGCTCCGCCATTCAACGAGGCCTCCGGCCAAAAGCTGGAGGCTTTGTTTTCTCCCCGGTCCAGATCGGGCAGAAAACAAAAAAGGGTAACAATGCGGAGCGGTAGTTCAGCTGGTTAGAATGCTGGCCTGTCACGCCGGAGGTCGCGGGTTCGAGTCCCGTCCGCTCCGCCATTACATCGAGGCCCCCGGTCGAAAGCTGGGGGCCTTGTCTTCTCCCCGGCAGGTCCGGGAGGAAGACGAAAAGGTTTTTGCAAGAACGGAGCGGTAGTTCAGCTGGTTAGAATGCTGGCCTGTCACGCCGGAGGTCGCGGGTTCGAGTCCCGTCCGCTCCGCCATTGCAGAATTCTTAAGTCCCTGTGAAAAAACTTTGAAAAAAGTGTTCACAGGGCTGGGTTTCCAGGGTCTCTTCGGATATACTGGGCGCCTGCAAAGTTTCAGCGCGGAGCGGTAGTTCAGCTGGTTAGAATGCTGGCCTGTCACGCCGGAGGTCGCGGGTTCGAGTCCCGTCCGCTCCGCCAACTTTAAAAGCCCTCGGCGCAAGCCGGGGGCTTTTTCTTTGTGTCGTTCGCGCGGTCGGACGCGAAGCATGCATCTGCCAGCGGCGCGTTGCTGCGAGGATGTGGCGCAGGCCGCGCCGGGGCTGCTTTTGGTCCCTGCGGCGAAGCGGGTTACACTGCCGGGCTCGCCAATCAGGCCTTGTGATTCCTCACCATGCTGCAGAAACTCCGCGACAAGACCTCAGGCTGGATCGTCACTGTGATCCTGGGGCTGCTGATGATTCCGTTCCTGTTCGTGATCGACAACAGCTACCTGGGTGGCGTTGGCGCACAGAACGTGGCCAAGGTTTCCGCGCCTCCGACCTGGTGGCGTTCGGCCCCGTCGTGGTGGCCGGTGCGGATGCTGTGGCAGCACCATGAGATCAGTGCGCAGGATTTCCGCACCCGCTTCGAACAGGAGCGCATGCGCGAGCGCCAGCAGCAGGGTGAGAACTTCGACCCGCGTGCGTTCGAAAGCAATGAAAGCAAGATGGCCGTGCTCGATCAGCTGATCGATGAGCAGGTCGTGCGCCTGGTCGGCGAGCAGGCCGGTGTCGTGATCGGCGATGGCGCGGTGCGTGAGTACATCACCACCATCCCGGCCTTCCTCGATTCGAACGGCAAGTTCAACGAGAACAACTACCGCCTGGCCCTGGCCGGCGGCAATCCGCCGCGTACCCCTACCCAGTTCCAGGAACTGGTGCGTGAGAGCCTGCAGCAGTCGGTGATTCCTTCCGGCCTGCAGAACTCCGGCTTCGTCACCCAGGCCGAAACCGAGCGCCTGCTGAAGCTGCTGGGTGAAACCCGCGACGTGGAGCTGGCCGCGCTGCCGGAAGTGCCGGCCGATACGGCGCCGGTCACCGACGCGCAGATCAAGCAGTGGTACGACAGCCATGGCAAGGATTTCCGCCAGGCCGAGAGCGTGTCGCTGGAGTACGTCGAGATCAACGGTGGCAACCTGCCGGCGCCGACCGCGGCCGACGAAGCCACCCTGCGCAAGCGCTATGAAGACGAAAAGGCGAAGTTCACCTCGCCGGAACAGCGCCAGGCCTCGCACATCCTGCTGACCGGTGACGGTGCCGAAGCCAAGGCGAACAAGATCGCTGCCGAGGCCAAGGCTGCCGGCGCCGACTTCGCCGCGTTGGCCAAGGCCAACTCGGAAGATCCGGGTTCGAAGGAGCAGGGCGGTGACCTGGGCTGGGTCGAGCGTGGCGCAATGGTCAAGCCGTTCGAAGACGCCCTGTTCGCCGCCAAGGCGGGTGACGTGATCGGCCCGGTGAAGACCGACTTCGGTTACCACATCATCAAGGTCGCCGCCGTGCGCGGTGGCGAAGGCAAGTCGTTCGAGGAAGTGCGTGACACGCTCGCCGCAGAGCAGCTGAAGGCCGACGGCGAGCGCGGCTTCAACGAGCTGGCTGGTCGCCTGGTCGACGCCATCAACAAGAGCCCGAGCGATCTGGCCGCTGCGGCCAAGGAAGTGAACCTGCCGCTGCAGACTCTGGGCCCGATCACCCGTGCCACCGCCAGCGGTATTGCCACCGATCCGGCCGTGCTGCGTGCCGCGTTCTCCGACGTGCTGGTGCAGGACGGCACCGCCAGCGACCCGATCGCTCTGGGGGGCGCCACCAACCACAGTGTGGTTATCCGCGTGGCTGCACACACCCCGGAACAAGCGATGCCACTGGACAAGGCCCGCGAGCAGGTAATCGCCGCGATCCGCGCCGACCGCCAGCGCCAGGCCAGCGACAAGGCGGCCGACGCCGTGCTGGCCAAGCTGAAGGCGGGCGCCACCCTGCAGTCGCTGGCCGCCAGCGAGAAGCTGCAGCTGAGCCCGATGCCGGGCCTGCCGCGCAGCCAGCCGGTGCCGACCCCGGAAATCAATCGCGCGATCTTCAGCGCGCCGGTTCCGGCCGAAGGCAAGCCGAGCTACGGCAAGGTTGACGTCAACGGCCACGCGCTGCTGTTCGCAGTGAACAAGGTCAATCCGGGCGACATCAAGGAAGTGACCGCCGAGCAGCAGAAGCAGCTGAAGGACCAGCTGAGCCAGATCGACGGCATGGCCGCAGCCAAGGCCTACATCGAGGCGATGCGCAAGAAGTTCGTGATCCAGACCACCGAAGCGAACCTGTAAGCCTCATCGGTTTGCAGGAACGAGAAAGGCCCGGCATTGCCGGGCCTTTTTTTGTTGGTGTGGGTGCGTAGAGTCGAGCTTGCTCGACTGCACATGTGGAGGCAGAGTCGAGCAAGCTCGACTCTACGAGAAGCATGTCGAAGCAGCCGCAACGCGCAAGAAAAAGCCGAGCGTGGGCTCGGCTCTACAGGGAGTGCTTGGCTGGCGCGTCAGTCTTCGACGCGCAGTACCGCGCCCGGCTTCAGCACGCTGCTGCCGCTCAGGCCGTTCAGCGACAGCAGGGCCTTGACCGGCATGCCGTAGCGGCGGGCGATGGTCCAGGCCGACTCGCCATTCCGCACGGTGTGGCGACGGCTGCGCGGACGGTCGGCGATGGCCGCGACGGTCTTGGCCACCTGCGGTGTCGGCGCGGCTGCGGCGACCGGCGCGGCGCTGGCGACCAGCGCGGTGGCAGTCTCTGCCACTGTCGCATTGGCGGCCGAGACCGGCGCCAGCACGCGGGTGGTGCCGGAGGCGCGGCCACCGCCTGCCAGGGCGGGATTGAGGCGGGCGATCCTGGCCGGGTCCAGGGCACGCTGTGAGGCCCACTGCTGCACGCTGGTGCCGGCCGGCAGGGTGTGGTCCTTCAGTACCGGCACGGTGCGGTCCAGCGAGGCCATCACGCGGGGCTGGTCTTCCACGTCTTCCAGCACGCAGGCCAGGGCATGCAGCTTCTCGACGTAGGCATAGGTGACCGGCGACAGGCCGGGCAGCGCCGATGGCTTGGCGTTCTGCGCATTCATGCCAGCCTTGCGCAGCGACTGCAGCACGCGGTACTCGCCGGCGTTATAGGCCATGGTGGCCAGGCGCCAGTCGCCACCGAACATGCCGTGCAGGGTCTTGAGGTAACGCACCGCGGCCTGGGTCGAATCGACCGCCGAGAGGCGGCCGTCATAGCCGTTGGCCATCGGCACGCGATGGTTGCGTGCGGTGGTGGCGATGAACTGCCACAGGCCGGTCGGGCCGCTGCCGTTGCGGGCATTGGGCCGGTAGCCGCTTTCCACGAAGGGAATCAGGGCGAATTCGGTGGGCAGGTTGGCCTTGCGCAGTTCTTCAACCACGTAACCGAACAGCACCAGTGCGTCGTCATCCTGGTTGGCCAGGCGGGAAGGCGCGTGGGCGAACTGCTTCTGCCAGCGCGGGCTGGTGGCCTCGGCATCGCAGCTGGGCTCGGCCAGGCCATCGCGGAAGCTGGTGAAGATCTCCTGGCCATTGCGCACCGAGGGCGCAGGCAGCGCGGACGGATCCAGCGGCAGCGCCGCAGCGGCGGTCAGGTTCTGGCTGATGCCGGCGCCCAGCGACTGCGCGCCCGCGGTTCCGGCCAACCCCAGGACAAGCCCCAGGGCCAGCGGCAGACTTCGGCGCATCATGCGCGGAAGCCGTCTTTCCAATGCCGGAGACCGGCCATCACGTCGACGTCGTCAACGACGTCACGGCCCAGGTGTGCCGACACCGACGCACGGATCGGCGCCGTGTGCACACGCAGGAAGGGATTGCAGTCGAATTCGTTGGCCAGGGTTACCGGCAGGGTGGAACGGTCATCGCGGCGCATGGCCAAAGCCTCCTCTTGGCGCTGCCACAGGGCAGCGTTGGCGGGGTCGACATGCCGCGCGAAGACGGCATTTGACACGGTGTACTCATGAGCGCAACACAGCAGCAGTTGCGCGGGCAGGGCACCCAGCTTCAGCATCGATGCCAGCAGCTGGGACGGCGTACCTTCGAACAGGCGTCCACAGCCCAGGCTGAACAACGAATCTCCGCTGAAAAGGTGTTCAGCAGTGTGAAACGCGATGTGGCTGCGGGTATGCCCGGGCACGGATAGTACGTGGAACATCCGGCCCAGTGCCTGAACGCGTTCACCTTCGCCCACCCGTTCGGTCGCCGTCGGGATGCGCTCCTCGACCGGCGCGATCACCCGCACGCCGGGAAAACGCGCCTGCAGTGCGGGCACGCCGCCAATGTGGTCATCGTGGTGGTGGGTGAGCAGAATGCTGTCCACGCGCAGGCCCTGGTCGGCCAGCGCGAGCACCGGCGCGGCGTCGCCGGGATCGACGACCACGGCCGCACCATCGTCGTCGATTAGCATCCAGATGTAGTTGTCCGCAAATGCGGTCAGGGCAGTCAGTCGCATAGAATTGGACCATGCCCGCGCTGCAGAGCACCCGTCAAGCGAGCCAGGCCCCGTGGTTCGACAGCGAACCGGCGGTGGCATTGCGCGTGCTGGAGCGGCAGTTGCTGCTGCCGCAGCTGTCGGTGCTGCCGACGCAGCCGTGGCTGTGGATCGCACCAAGTGCGGCCTGGCTGGACGATGCGCAGCTGGGCGGACGCGGGCTGCGCCTGTTCCGGCAGGGGCAGGGCTATGCCGGCGATACCCGTTGCGCCCTGCCATTGCCGCTGGCCAATGAGAGCGTCAACGCCATCGTCCTGCAGCATGTGGTCGCCGCCGATGCCGACCAGCTGCTGGATGAGTGCGAACGCGTGTTGATGCCGGGCGGCCACCTGTGGCTGAGCAGCCTCAATCCGTTCAGCCCGTACCGCACGCGCTGGCGCCAGCATGGGCTGGTGGTGCGCACGCCGCAGCGGATCCGTCTGCTGCTCGGCCGCCATGGCCTGGAGTGCGAGGATATGCGCTACCTCGGCCCGCTCTGGCAGGGCGGCGGCAGCCGTCGTCCCGGCGGCTGGGCGCCGCTGCGCGCGGCCTGCCTGTTCCATGCCGAAAAACGCACGCTGGCCCTGCCTGGGCCGAAACCGCTGCCGGTGCGCTGGCACGGCACTGTTGCTACCTGATTCTGGAGTTGTATTGAAAACCATTGAAATCCATACCGACGGATCCTGTCTCGGCAATCCCGGTCCGGGCGGCTGGGCCGCGTTGCTGCGCTACAAGGGCCATGAGCGAGAGCTCAGCGGTGGCGAAGCACACACCACCAACAACCGGATGGAGCTGATGGCGGCCATTTCCGGCCTGGAAACGCTGACCGAGCCGTGCGACATCGTGCTCTACACCGATTCGCAGTACGTGCGGCAGGGCCTGACCCAGTGGATGCCCGGCTGGATCCGCAAGAACTGGAAGACCGCCGGCGGCGATCCGGTGAAGAACCGCGAGCTGTGGGAGCGCCTGCACGCGGCCACGCTGCGCCACCAGATCGACTGGCGCTGGGTGAAGGGCCACTCCGGCGACCCGGACAACGAGCGGGTCGATACCCTGGCCCGCAACGCGGCGATCCAGATCCGCGACTCCAGCCCGGTAAACTGAGCCCATGCGTCAGATCATCCTTGATACCGAAACCACCGGCCTGGAGTGGAAGAAGGGCAACCGCATCGTCGAAATCGGCTGCGTGGAGCTGTTCAAGCGCCGACCGACCGGCAACAACTACCACCAGTACATCAAGCCGGACTGCGAGTTTGAACAGGGCGCGCAGGAAGTCACCGGCCTGACCCTGGAGTTCCTCGATGACAAGCCGGACTTCGCGCAGATCGCCGACGAGTTCCTGGCGTTCATCGATGGCGCCGAACTGATCATTCACAACGCGGCGTTCGACTTGGGCTTCCTCGACAATGAGCTTTCGTTGCTGGGGCCGCAGTACGGGAAGATCACCGACCGCTGCACGGTGATCGATACCCTGGTGATGGCGCGCGAGCGCTTCCCGGGCCAGCGCAACTCGCTGGATGCGCTGTGCAGGCGGCTGGGCGTGGACAATTCGCACCGCGCACTGCACGGCGGCCTGCTCGATGCCCAGATCCTGGGCGACGTCTACATCGCCCTGACCTCGGGCCAGGAAGAGATCGGTTTCGGGTTGGGCGATGACGAGGCAGGCGCTGCCGGTGCGGCATTGCAGGCTTTCGATACCAGCAAGCTGCTGCCGCGCCCGCGCGTGGTGGCTACGCCGTCGGAACTGGAAGCGCACACCGCACGCCTGGAACGGCTGCGCAAGAAGGCCGGCCACGCGCTGTGGGATGGCCCGAAGGTGGAAGAGCCTGCCAGCGCGTAATGCCTGGGGTGGGGTAGTGCCGGCCGCTGGCCGGCAGCGTCGCATCCACGCATGGCGTGGATCTACCGGTTAGTGGCAGCGCACCAGGATCACGCTGATGTTGTCGCGGCCACCACCATCGAGCGCGGCCGCGACCAGCGTATCCACGCATTCCTGCGCGCTGGCGTCGTCGAAGGCGAGGGTGCGCGCGATGCCGCGGTCGTCCACTTCCTCGGTCAGGCCGTCACTGCACAGCAGCAGCTGCATGCCCGGGCGCAGTTCGCCGCTGGTGGTGGCCACGTTCAGATGCGCCGGATCGGTCACGCCCAGTGCCTGGGTGACCACGTTGCGATGCGGATGCGCGCGTGCCTGTTCGGCCGTCAGGTTGCCCTGGGCGACCAGTTCCTGCACCACGCTGTGGTCCTGGCTGAGCTGGGCCAGCTGGCCGTCGCGCCACAGGTAGGCACGGCTGTCGCCGACCCACGCTACTTCATAGCGGTTGCCGTGCACGCGTGCGGCGACCACGGTGGTGCCCATCGGCAGGGTGTCGTTGCGGCGGCGCGAGGCGCGGATGATTTCTTCATCGGCTGTACGGATGGCCTGCGCCAGCGGTGCCCCACGGCGGATCTCGCGCACGATGGTTTCGCGCGCCAGCGCACTGGCGACCTCGCCGCAGGCGTGCCCGCCCATGCCATCGGCCACCAGCCAAAGGCCGAGCTCGCTGTCACCGTAGTAGGTGTCCTCGTTGAGCTCGCGGCGCATGCCGGGATGGGTGAGATGTCCGAATTCGATCATGGTGGGCAACGGGCGCGGTATTGCGGGGGGAGACAGGCATCATCGGGTGGCGGCCGGGATCCGGCAAGGCATGCGCCCGCGAAATTTTCATCGGGTTGGCCGCAATGACTTGTCGTCGGCCTCACTTCCTCGTATGATGCGCGTCCCCGGTCCGCCGGGGACCACCCGGAGAGGTGGCAGAGTGGTTGAATGTACCTGACTCGAAATCAGGCAGGCGTTTATAGCGCCTCGGGGGTTCGAATCCCCCCCTCTCCGCCAGATATAGAAAAAGGGCTGCCGAAAGGCAGCCCTTTTTCTATATCTGGCGCGGGACGCGACGCGCTCTGCGCGCCGCCCCACACGTTGCTGCGCAACCTGTGGGCCCCTCCCTTTGCCGGCCTCTCCCCGCCCCTGTCGGGGCAGCCCCTCAACAGAGGGGC
>NZ_JBXAWS010000021.1:0-63126 GCF_057292075.1 Stenotrophomonas sp. 1L-E-5-B-C3 | reverse complement strand
TGAGCCGCATGGGCCCGAGGCATGCCTCGGGCGGGTTGGGCAGGACGCCCAACCCCGGTCTTGCCGTGTGCGCAGGACAGCGCACACGAGCAAGCGGCGGCCAAGCCTCCAGGGACGGATTCACGGCGTCTCCCGCGAACCCAACCCGCCCGACCCAGCGCGGCTTTTGCTTTAGCAGTCAGTCGAGCAAGCTCGACTCTACAAATCGATCCGCCACGAGGGGCTCAGCCGTTGGCCGAAATCCTCACAGTTCCGAGCGAATGCGCTCGCGCAGCGCCTGCAGATCCTTGGCAAATGCATCGATACCGGTTGCCAGCTTCTCGGTCGCCATCGGATCGGCCGCCAGATCCGCCGCGAACTTCGCCGCGTCGATCGGGGTCACGGCCACGCCGTCGGCCGCACCGGCCACCAGCTTGCGCGGCAGCTCGCCGTGGTCGGCGTCCAGCTTCTCCAGCAGGTCCGGCGAAATCGTCAGGCGGTCGCAGCCGGCCAGCGCTTCGATCTGCGCGGTCGAACGGAACGAGGCGCCCATCACCACCGTCGGCGAACCGCGGCGCTTGAATTCGGCGTACACGCCGCGCACGAACACGACGCCGGGGTCTTCATCGATGCTGGCCGGGGTCTGGCCGTTGGCAACGTACCAGTCCAGGATGCGGCCGACGAACGGCGAGATCAGGAACGCGCCGGCTTCGCTGCAGGCCAGGGCCTGGGTCGGGTTGAAGATCAGGGTCAGGTTGCAGTCGATGCCCTCGGCCTGCAGGATGCGCGCGGCTTCCACGCCTTCCCAGGTCGCGGCGATCTTGATCAGGATCTTCTCGCGCGGCACGCCGGCATCGGCGTACATCTGGATGAACTGGCGGGCCTTGGCCACGGTGGCAGCGGTGTCGTGGGCCTGGTCGGCGTCCACTTCGGTGGACACGCGGCCCGGCACCAGCGTGCTCAGCAGCGCGCCGACGCCGATGGTCAGGCGGTCGGCCACGGCGTGCACCACGGCTTCGCGGTCGCCCGTCTGCTGGCGGCCCCAGGCCAGTTCGCGTTCGATCAGCTCGGCGTACACCGGCAGGTCCAGCGCCTTCTTCACCAGGGTCGGGTTGGTGGTGCAGTCCACCGGCTGCAGGCGCTTGATTGCCTCGTAGTCACCGGTATCGGCAACGACCACGGACAGTTCGCGCAGCTGGGACAGTTTGGACGGGGTACTCATTACGGCTCCTGGTGCAGGGGGATCGAATCGCGCGCTGTGCGCAGCGGTAATCAGGGGCGGTCGTTGTGGACCGCGGTCACGCGCAGGCGCAGCTTGCGGCCGCCGGGCGCATTCCAGTCGATGCTCTGGCCGATGGAAAGGCCAAGCAGGGCACTGCCGACCGGGGCCAGCACGGAAACCTTGCCTTCATCGACGTTGGCTTCGCGGGGGAAGACCAGGGTCAGGACGTGCTTTTCGCCCGACACTTCATCTTCGCACTCCACGCGCGAATGCATCATGACGATGCCTTCGGGAATCTGGTCCGGTGCCAGCACGGTGGCACGGTTGAGTTCTTCAGCAAGCGTGAGCGCGGCAGGCGTCTGGCTCAGCGCAGGGGATTCGAGCATGGCGTCCAGGCGGTCCATGTCGAAGGTAGAAACGGTGATCGACGGCGGCAGGCCGCTGGCGGTGTTCATGGTGAAGCTCCTTGGTTGAAAGCCATGCAAAAGGCGGCACCTGCTGGCGCCGCCTGTCTGTATTGTGGGGACAAATGCGACCGGAATCGACTCCCACCGATTCCGGGCCGGTGCTGCGTAGGCTCAGCCGTTCAGCACGGGGCCGGGCAGGGTGCTGGCGTCGCCGCCGGCATTGACCGCCTCGAGGGTGAACAGTGCCTCCGGCAGGCGCTTGAACTGATCGGCCAACTCCGTCAGGAAATCGTTCATCGCCGAGCTGCGGCGCCAGATCATGGCGATGCGGCGGCTGGGACGGCCCTCGCCGGTGAAGTCGAGCAGGCGGATGTTGCTCGAGCGCGGCACCGGCGGTTGCACCGACAGGCTCGGCAGCAGGGTGATGCCGACGTCGGCGGCGACCATCTGCCGCAGCGTCTCCAGGCTGGTGGCGCGGAACTCGGACTTCTCGTTGGCGCCGAACAGCCGGCACACTTCCAGTGCCTGGTCGCGCAGGCAATGGCCGTCTTCCAGCAGCAGCAGCTTCTGCGTGGCCAGCTCCTGCACGTCCAGATGCTCGCGGCGGGCCAGCGGGTGGCGCCCGGATACGGCCAGCAGGAACGGCTCCTCGAACAGGAACTCGGCATGCAGCTGGTCGTCGATCACCGGCAGTGCCAGCAGCGCGGCGTCGAGCTTGCCTTCGCGCAGGCGGTCCAGCAGCACATCGCTCTTTTCCTCGACCAGCAGCAGCTCCAGTTCCGGGAAACGCTCGCGGATGCGCGGGATCACATGCGGCAGCAGGTACGGGCCGAGGGTCGGGAAGATCCCCAGGCGCACCGTACCGGCTTCCGGATCGCGGCTGCGACGTGCCGCTTCCTTCAGCTGTTCCACTTCGGACACGATCACCCGTGCCCGTGCTGCTGCTTCCTGGCCGGCCGGGGTCAGCATCACCTTGCGCGGCGCGCGTTCCACCAGCGGCAGGCCCAGCTCTTCTTCCAGCTTGCGGATCTGCGTGGACAGCGTCGGCTGGCTGACGAAACAAGAGGCGGCAGCCCGGCCGAAATGCTTGTGGTCGGCCAGGGCTACCAGGTACTTCAGATCACGTAGGTTCATCCTTACACCCCAGGGGTAACGGACCGGCTGACGGCATGGTTACCCGACAGGCAGACAATGTTCCCGGTGATCTGGGAACGATGGATCAGGCAGCTTCAGCAACAGCACCACTGCTGCTGCTCACCGACGAGCGGATCAGGTGGTCGAACGCACTCAATGCGGCGGTCGAACCGGCACCCATGGCAATGATGATCTGCTTGTAGGGTACCGTCGTGCAATCGCCAGCAGCGAACACGCCCGGCAGGTTGGTCTGGCCGCGGTCATCGATGACGACCTCGCCACGCGGCGACAGCGCCACGGTGTCCTTCAGCCACTCGGTGTTGGGCAGCAGGCCGATCTGCACGAAGATGCCTTCCAGCTCGACGCGGTGGGCGTCGCCGCCGACACGGTCCTTGTAGACCAGGCCGGTGACACGGCTGCCGTCGCCCAGCACTTCGGTGGTCTGTGCGCTGGTCAGCACGGTGACGTTGGCCAGGCTGCGCAGCTTCTTCTGCAGCACTTCGTCGGCGCGCAGGCTGGAATCGAACTCCAGCAGGGTTACATGCGACACGATGCCGGCCAGATCGATGGCCGCTTCCACGCCGGAGTTGCCGCCGCCGATCACCGCCACGCGCTTGCCCTTGAACAGCGGACCATCGCAGTGCGGGCAGTAGGCCACGCCCTTGTTGCGGTACTGGTCTTCGCCCGGCACGTTCATCTGCCGCCAGCGCGCGCCGGTGGACAGGATCACCGAGCGCGACTTCAGTACCGCGCCGTTCTCCAGCTGCACCTGCACCAGGCCGTCTTCACCGGCCGGCACCAGCGCGCTGGCGCGCTGCAGGTCCATGATGTCCACCTCGTACTCGCGCACGTGCTGTTCCAGCGCCGTGGCCAGCTTCGGGCCTTCGGTCTCCTTCACCGAAATGAAGTTCTCGATCGCCATCGTGTCCAGCACCTGGCCACCGAAACGCTCGGCGGCGATGCCGGTGCGGATACCCTTGCGTGCAGCGTAGATCGCTGCTGCCGCGCCGGCCGGGCCACCGCCCACCACCAGCACGTCGAAGGCGTCCTTGGCGGCGATCTTCTCGGCATCGCGCTTGCTGGCATTGGTATCCAGCTTGGCCACGATCTGCTCGAGGGTCATGCGGCCCTGGTCGAACACTTCACCGTTGAGGTACACGGTCGGCACCGACATGATCTCGCGCTTCTCGACTTCGTCCTGGAACAGGGCACCGTCGATGGCCACGTGCTGGATGCGCGGGTTGAGCACCGCGGCCAGGTTCAGCGCCTGCACCACGTCCGGGCAGTTCTGGCAGGAAAGCGAGAAGTAGGTTTCGAACTTGTATTCGCCTTCCAGGTTCTGCACCTGCTCGATCAGCTCGGCGGTGGCCTTGGACGGATGACCGCCCACCTGCAGTAGCGCCAGCACCAGCGAGGTGAACTCGTGGCCCATCGGCAGGCCGGCGAAGGTCAGGTGGATATCCTGGCCCGGGGTACCCAGGTCGAAGGACGGCACGCGGCCCTGGCCATCGCGCAGGACCTGCAGCGTGATCTTGTCCGACAGGCTGTCCAGGGTCTGCAGCAGTTCCAGCATTTCCTGCGACTTGGCGCCGTCGTCGGCGTGCGCGGTGATCTGGATCGGGCGGGTCACGCGCTCCAGATAGGTCTTCAGCTGCGACTGCAGGTTGGCGTCCAACATCGGGTCATCTCCTGGCTTCAGGCAAACAGGGGGCGTGGCACCGCTGTAGAAGGTAGCGGACCAACAGGGGGTAGGGGTGAACCCAAGACAGCGACCGTGGAAGGGGCTGGCTGGCCAAGGCGGGCGAGCGTTGGCTGTCTTGGGTTCACCCCCACGCCGGCGGGGGGGGGGGCCGGCACGGGGATGAAGGGCGCGCCGTGGCGTGGGGCCACGGCAGGCCGGTACTGCTTTAGATCTTGCCGACCAGGTCCAGCGACGGGGTCAGGGTCTTCTCGCCTTCCTTCCACTTGGCCGGGCACACCTGGTTCGGGTTGGCGGCGGTGAACTGGGCAGCCTTCAGCTTGCGCAGGGTCTCGGAGACGTCACGGGCGATCTCGTTGGAGTGGATCTCCAGGGTCTTGATCACGCCTTCCGGGTTGATGATGAAGGTGCCGCGCAGGGCCAGGCCTTCTTCCGGAATGTGCACGCCGAAGGCGTTGGTCAGCTGGTGGGTCGGGTCGCCGACCAGCGGGAACTGGGCCTTGCCGACGGCCGGCGAGGTTTCGTGCCACACCTTGTGCGAGAAGTGGGTGTCGGTGGTGACGATATAGACCTCGGCGCCGGCCTTCTTGAACTCGGCGTAATGGTCAGCGGCGTCTTCGATCTCGGTCGGGCAGTTGAAGGTGAAGGCGGCCGGCATGAAGATCAGGACCGACCACTGGCCCTTCAGGGTGCTGTCGGAAACCTTGATGAACTCGCCATTCAGGTAAGCATTGGCTTCGAACGGCTGGATCTGGGTGTTGATCAGGGACATCGTTATTCCTCTGGGTGAAGGGGAGTGGGTGAATCGACAGGACCTAGATTACCGACTCGCTATCGATAAGAACAATCCATTGATTGCATCTATTTGATAGATGAAGTCTATCAAAATGTACTGAGCAGGCACTGAACCCGGACGCTTTCATCCTGCAACTGCCTGTGTGACAAGGAAAATCTTCCGGAACGGCTGAATAGGGCCAATAGTCCCTCCTTATCCCGTCGGGCAGAACCTGAACGGATTGCAGCCTTTTGTAGAGTCGAGCCATGCTCGAGTGCGGGCCTGTGGATGTGTAGCTCGACTGCGGCAGAAGCAGCCGAGCATGGGCTCGGCTCTACAATTGCGGCATGTCTTTCCAAACCGAACCCACCCTGCGCCAGGTCGTGGCCGAGGCCAGTGCCCGCCTGGGCGGCGTCGAGGCTCGCCACGAGGCCGAACTGCTGTTGTTGCACGTGCTGGATTGCCCGCGCAGCTGGCTGTTCGCGCATGCCACCGATCCGCTGGACGCCAATGACCAGGCCGCCTTCGAGGCGTTGCTGGCCCGCCGCGTGGCCGGTGAGCCGGTCGCCTACCTGACCGGCCGCCGCGGTTTCTGGACGCTGGACCTGGAAGTCGATCCGGCCACGCTGATCCCGCGTCCGGAAACCGAGCTGCTGGTCGAGCTGGCATTGGAGCGCCTGCCACAGGACCGCGCGCTGCAGCTGGCCGACCTCGGCACTGGCAGCGGCGCGATCGCCTTGGCACTGGCCAGCGAACGGCCCCAAGCGCAGGTGCTGGCCACCGATGCCAGCCCGGGTGCACTGACCGTGGCT
Organism: Stenotrophomonas sp. 1L-E-5-B-C3; assembly: GCF_057292075.1. NCBI lineage: Bacteria > Pseudomonadati > Pseudomonadota > Gammaproteobacteria > Lysobacterales > Lysobacteraceae > Stenotrophomonas > Stenotrophomonas sp. 1L-E-5-B-C3. Next base: position 57,098 of record NZ_JBXAWS010000021.1, on the reverse strand, counting down.
GCGCGCAATGCCGCCCGCCATGAACTGGGCAACGTCCGCTTCGCCGAGGGCGGGCACGACTGGTATGCGCCGCTGCAGGGTGCACGCTTCGACCTGATCGCCAGCAACCCGCCATACATCGCCAGCGACGACCCGCATCTGGAGCAGGGCGACCTGCGTTTTGAACCGGCTACCGCGCTGGCCTCCGGCGTGGATGGCCTGGACGACATCCGTCGCATCGTCGACGGCGGCCAGGCCCACCTGCTGCCCGGCGGTTGGCTGCTGATCGAGCACGGTTGGGACCAGGGCGCGGCGATCCGCGCGCTGTTCGACGCCGCCGGTTTTGCGGAGGTGCAGACCGTGCAGGACCTGGAGCAGCGCGACCGCATCACCCTGGGCCGGCGTCCGGCCTAGAATGGAGGTTCTCCTGCCCCGGCAGGGCATCACCCTGGAGCTGCAAGCATGCGTACGCTGTACCCCGCCATCACCCCCTACGACGTTGGCACCCTGAAGGTCGACGACCGCCACACGCTGTACTTCGAACAGTGCGGCAACCCGGATGGCAAGCCGGTGGTGATGCTGCACGGTGGCCCGGGCGGTGGTTGCAGCGACAAGATGCGCCAGTTCCACGACCCGTCCAAGTACCGCATCATCCTGTTCGACCAGCGCGGTGCCGGCCGTTCCACGCCGCACGCCGACCTGGTGGACAACACCACCTGGGACCTCGTCGCCGATATCGAGAAGCTGCGCGAGCACCTGAAGGTTGATCGCTGGCAGGTGTTCGGCGGCAGCTGGGGCTCTACCCTGGCACTGGCCTATGCCGAAACCCACCCGCAGCGCGTGACCGAACTGGTCCTGCGCGGCATCTTCATGCTGCGTCGCTGGGAGCTGGAGTGGTTCTACCAGGAAGGCGCCAACCGCCTGTTCCCGGATGCGTGGGAGCACTACCTGAAGCCGATTCCGTCGGTGGAGCGCCATGACCTGATCTCCGCGTTCCATCGCCGGCTGACCAGCGAAGATGAAGCAACCCGGCTGGATGCGGCCAAGGCCTGGGCGGTGTGGGAAGGTGCGACCAGCTTCCTGCATGTGGACGACGACTTCATCAACAGCCACGAAGACCCGCACTTCGCGCTGGCCTTCGCGCGCATCGAGAACCATTACTTCGTCAACGGCGGCTTCTTCGAGGTGGAAGACCAGCTGCTGCGCGACGCACACCGCATCGCCGATATCCCGGGCGTGATCGTGCACGGCCGCTACGACGTGGTCTGCCCGCTGGCCAACGCCTGGGACCTGACCAAGGTGTGGCCGAAGGCCAAGCTGGAAATCACGCCGGCCTCGGGGCATTCGGCGTTCGAAGCCGAGAACGTGGACGCGCTGGTGCGCGCGACGGATAGCTTCGCCTGATCGTTGATTGCCCAGGGGTCGGATCCCTTTCCTGCGGAAAGGGCTCTGACCCCGAGCGGCAACCCCATCCACGCACGGCGTGGATCTACCGCAGCCCGGTAGTGCCGGCCGCTGGCCGGCAACCCGGAAACGATTGCATCCACGCAGGCGCCGGCCAGCGGCCGGCGCTACCAATCCCCGGCCAGCAACGCGTCGGCCAGCACCTGCAGCTTCGGCGAATGCTGGCGCGAAGGCGGATAGATCAACGACAGCGCGCGGCTGCGGCCTTCGAATGGCTGCAGCACGCGTTGCAGGCGGCCATCGGCCAGCGCGTCGGCCACCGCGAAATCCATCACCTGCACGATGCCGATGCCAGAAATTGCTGCCTCCACCAGCGGGTCCCCGCAGTCAAACACCATCCGCGCCGGTGGCGTGACCTCCCGCAGTTGCCCGTCCTGCAGGAACTGCCAGTCCACCAGCCGGCCACTGCGCAGGTTGCGCACCGCCAGGCAGGCATGATCCTGCAGCGCGGCCACATCGTCCGGTGTGCCACAGCGGTCCAGATATTCCGGGCTGGCCACCGTCACCCAGCGTAGTGGCTTCAACGGGCGCGCCACCATGCGCTGGTCAGCGATGGTGCCGGTGCGCAGCGCGGCATCGAAGCCTTCCTCGACCAGATCGACCAGGCGATCGCTGAGCACCGCTTCTACCTGCAGCTGTGGATGCTGCTGCAGCAACGGCCCAAGCAAAGGCACCAGCACCCTGCGCCCGAACATCGACGGCGCGCTGATCTTCAGCGTGCCTGAGGGCGTGCACGGACGGTCGGCTAACTGCCGCTCGGCATCGTCGAGGCCGGCCAGCAGCGGCGACACCTGTTCGACGAATTGGCGGCCGTCCGTCGTCAGCGCCACGTTGCGGGTGTTCCGCTGCAGCAGCTTTACACCGAGGGTGGCCTCCAGCCGTCCGATCGCGCGCGACAGGCCGGATTGGCTCAGGCCGAGCTGGCCGGCGGCCACGGTGAAGCTGCGGGCTTCGGCCACCTGCACCAGCATGCGCACTGCATTGAGGTCCATCGAGGCTGCATTCATGCCGAAAATCATGACAGATATGGTCGGGGAGGGGTTTATTGATTGGCTCGCATCAATGAGACTGCGCTCCCCCACCGCGCCAGACCGCCGATGCCTCCCCTCAAATACCCGCGCTGGGCGCTGACCCTGCTGGCCACCGCCCAGCTGATCATCGCCCTGGATGCCACCATCATCTTCGTTGCCCTGCATGACATGGGCCGCGCGCTGCAGATCAACGCGCAGCAGCTGCAATGGGTGGTCAGTGCCTACACCGTGGCCTTTGGCGGCAGCCTGCTGCTGGGTGGCCGTGCCGCCGACCTGATCGGCCGCCGCCGCTTCTACCGGCTGGGCATGCTGCTGTTCGCGCTGGCCTCGCTGCTCGGTGCGCTGGCGCCGAATGCCACGCTGTTGATCATCGCGCGTGCGGCACAGGGCATCGGCGCGGCGTTGCTGTTCCCGGCCACGCTGGCACTGATCAACACGCTGTATGCGGAAGGTCCGGTGCGAAACCGCGCGCTGGCAATCTGGAGCATGGCCAGCGCGGTCGGCCTGGCGTTGGGCACGCTGCTCGGCGGCGTGCTGACCCAGGCATTCGGCTGGCCGGCGGTGCTGGCGGTGATCGTGCCGCTGGCCACCGCCTGCGCGGTCGCGGCCGGTGTGTGGTTGCCGGCCGATGGTCCACGCGTGCAGGGCCGTTCATTCGATCTGGCCGGTTGTCTCACCGTCACCGCCGGCGGCAGCCTGCTGGTCACCACCCTGGTGCAAGGGCCGGAGTGGGGCTGGACGGCGCCGGCCACGCTCATCTGCCTGCTGCTTTCCGCCGTACTGTTGACGGTGTTCGTACAGATCGAAAAGCGCAGCCGCGACCCGCTGATGCAGTTTTCGCTGTTGCGCCTGCCCGGCCTGCGCGCCGCGCTGGGTTTGACCTTCGCTTTCATGAGCAGCTATGGCGTGCAGTACTACTTCCTGGCGCTCTACTTCCAGGATGGCTATGGCTGGAGCCCGCTGCAGGCGGGCATGGCCTTCCTGCTGCCGACATTGGTGTGTACCTTCGGCATCCGTATTGCCGAACGCATGCTGCGGCACCGTTCGCCACGGCAGGTACTGGCCTGGGGCTTCGCCGCCGGTGCCGTCGGCATTGCCGCGGTGGCGCTGGCGATGCCGCATGGCGCAGGTTACTGGCCGCTGCTGCCGGGCGTCGTGGTGCTCAGCCTCGGCCAGGGCATGAGCTGGACGGCGATGTGGATCGTGGCCGGGCAGGGCGTGCCGGGTCCGCAGCAAGGCGTCGCGTCCGGCATGGCGGCCACCGCCCAGCAGATCGGCGGCGCCTTGGGATTGGCGGTACTGGTGATGGTCGCCAACGCCGCGCGCGGCACGCAGGCGGCAACCAGCCCTGATGCGCTGCAGGGCATGGTCAATGCACAGTACGGCGCCGCGCTGTTCGCCGCGCTCGGCGTGGTGATCGCGCTGGGCCTGCGCCGGGCGCCGGTAGACTCGGCAGCGACTGCCTGCCTGAGCACCGACGCATGATCGAACTGCTGGACCTGCAACAGACCCTGCATGCCTTCGCCGCCTGCAACGATGAGGATGCGGTGTATGCCTCCTTCGGTTGGGTGCACGCCACCGATGGCGATCTGCTGCAGGCGGGTTTCTGGTTGCCGGCCGATGAAGAAGCAGCGTTCGACGACGACAGCGATGTTCCTGCCCGCGCGCGCGCGCTGGGCCTGTCCAGCTATCTTGAACCGGCGACCTTCGCCGACGTGCTCGACGTGCAGAAGCGGCAACGCCCACTGTCCACACTGGCCGATTATGCGCAGGCGCTGGCGTACTACGCCGAGTACGACGCGTTCCAGCAGGTCGATGGCATCGACGAGGCCCTGGGCGAAGCGGGTGCTGAGGAACAGGCGGCTGCGCGCGAGGCAGGGGTGGGCGAAGGCATCTTCGCTTCGTTCGACCTGTGCATGGTGGCGTGCCCGGTAGACCAGCTGAAGGCCGCTGCGCAGCGCGTGGCGCACGTGCTGGAAATCCCGGTAGGCGAAGCATTGGCGCGCTGCCGCTCGTTGCCGTTGGCGCTCGGTGAAGGACTGGATCGCAACCGTGCGCAGGCGATCAAGGATGACTTCGACGCCATCGGTGCGACCTTGCAGGTGCACGGGTTCAAGTCGTTCCCGTGGATGGATGCGCCCGTATTGCGGTAGTGCCGGCCGCTGGCCGGCAACCCCAAGGTCCGTTGGATCATTGCAGTTGCCGGCCAGCGGCCGGCACTACCAAGCCTGGGTAAATCACCCGGCGGCCAGCAACTGCGGCTGCAGCGCGCTGAAAATCCGCGCCAGCCGCTCCGCCCATGCCTGCTGCCCGGCGGCATCGGCGATCAGGTCCTGGCGGATTTCCAGTTCCACGTGCACCAGGCCGCGGCCTTCGCCGTGCACCGGCACCGCGTAGTCGCTGGTACTGCTGACCGAATACGGTTCGTTGTCGCCCACCACCAGGTCGCCTTCGTCGCGCAGTGCCTGCAGCAGTGCATGCGCAAAGCGCGTGTCCTGGTGGTACAGCACGCCGGCATGCCACGGCCGCTGCGCGCCGTTCATCGCCGGGGTGAAGCTGTGCATCATCACCAGCAGGGTGGGGCGACGGGCATCGCGGCGTGCGTCCAGTTCGGCGTCGATGCGTGCGTGGTACGGCGCATGGATCGCATCAATGCGCTGTTGCCGCTGCGCCGCCGACAGACCTGCATTGCCCGGCACCACGGTGTGGTCGCTCACTTCCGGAATCAGTGTGGGCGAGGCCAGCGGGCGGTTGCAGTCGATCAGCAGCCGCGAATAGGTCTGTTCGATTGCCCAGGCATCCAGCCGTTCGGCCAGTGCGCGGGTGGTGCCGGCAATGCCGATGTCCCAGCCGATGTGGCGGTCCAGTTCGGCCTGTGGCAAGCCCAGGCCGGCGAGGGCACGCGGCACGTGCTGGCCGGCGTGGTCGGCCAGCAGCAGGTACGGTGACGCGCCTTGAGCCCGGTGGATCGCGTAGATTGCCGGATCATCGGCGCAAAGCAGCGCCGGCAGTGCGTGCAGGTCGGCGTCAGCCACGCGGGCGCCCGTCCAGGTGATGCTCGATCATCCACAGTCCGGCCCACAGCTTGGCATCCAGCTCGTAGCCTTCGCCCATCTTCTGCACCAGCCACGCCGCCGCTTGTGCGCGCGGAATTTCGTGCACGGTGATGTCCTCGCTGTCGTCGCCGCCACCTTCGCCGATCCGGCGCAGGCCGGTGGCACGGACGAAGGCGATCTTCTCGGCGCTCGCGCCGGAGGAGGTCGGGCCGATCATCAGCACTTCGGCGTGATCGGCGGTCCAGCCGGTCTCTTCTTCCAGTTCGCGCACGGCCGAGACTTCGATCGACTCGCCGGCATCGATGTCGCCAACCAGGCCGGCCGGCATTTCGATGGTGGGGGCCTGCAGCGGCACGCGGAACTGTTCGACGAACAGCACCTTGTCCTCGGGGGTGACGGCGATGATGATCGCCGCCAGGCCGCCAGCATGGGTGCGTTCGCTGTATTCCCAGGTGCCGCGCACCAGCATGCGCTGGTACTTGCCTTCGTAGACGACACGCGGGGCTTCGGTGTTGCGCTGGCTCATGCGGGCTCGCCGGAATTGGAAAAAGATGGAGTGGGAACGGGGTCGGCCACGCCTGCGGCATCGAACAGCCGGCGGCGGGTCATCGGACCAAAGCGCAGGGTCTGGCACAGGCCAGCGAGCAGCTCCGGGTCGGCCGACTGGCGCAGCAGGCCGGGTTGGCTGCCCTCCAGCGGCGCGTCCAGCGCGATGGTGGTCAGCTGGCGCCAGAGCAGGGCGTGCTCGCGCTGCTCGCGCAGGCGCACCGCCATCTGTGCGGCGCCGCGCAGGCGCAGGAACGGCACTTCGTCCAGACGTTCGTAGAGCACGTCCATGCTGCCGAAATGGGCCAGCAGCACCGCAGCGGACTTGCTGCCGACGCCGCTGACGCCGGGAATGTTGTCCACCGCATCGCCGCACAGCGCCAGGTAGTCGGCGATCTGGTGCGCGTGCACGCCGTGCCGTGCCTTCACGCCGGCCACGTCCCAGCGCTGGTTGCGGGCGTAGTCCCACTGTTCGTCGTGGTCGACCAGCAGCTGCGACAGGTCCTTGTCGGCGGAGATGATCACCCCGCGATGGCTGCCGCGGTGCACGTGCAGGGCGCTGCCGATCAGGTCGTCGGCCTCGTATTCGTGGTGGGCCAGCACGGCCAGGCCCAACGCCGCGCACAGCGCCTTGCAATGCACGAACTGGCGCTTCAGCGCTTCAGGAGCCGGATCACGGTTGGCCTTGTAGGCCGGATACAGCCGATGGCGGAAGCCGCTGTCGAGCGCTTCGTCGAAGGCGATGGCGATGTGCCGCGGGCGCTCGCGCTCCAGCAGATCGAGCAGGAAGCGGGCGAAGCCGTGCACGGCATTGGTCGGCCAGCCCTGGCTGTCCTGGAACTCGTCCGGCAGCGAATGCCAGGCGCGGAACACATAGATGCTGGCATCGACCAGGTACAGCGACGGCGGCGGAGCCGGCAGGGTCATGCCGGCGGCGTCCAGTCGCGCAGCAGGGCCGCCGGGTCGGGGCGCTCGCGCTCGGGAACATCGGCCTTGGGCGTACCAATGTGGATGAAACCGGCGATGCCCTCGCCCTCGACCAGGCCCAGATGGGCCTGCACGACCGGATCGAAGGCCATCCAGGCGGTCAGCCACTGCGCGCCGAAGCCCAGCGCCTGCGCGGCCTGCAGCAGGGCGAAGCAGACGCAGCCGGCGGTCATCAGCTGTTCCTGTTCGGGCACCTTCGGGTCCGGGCGCGGGCTGGCCACCACCACGATCACCAGCGGGGCGTGGCTGAAACGCTGGCGGTCCTTCTCGAATACCGCCTCGCCGGCATGCGGGTCGCGCTGGCGGCTGCGCTCGGCCAGAAAGTCGCCCAGAGTGTGACGTGCATCGCCGGCGATCTTTAGGAAGCGGAACGGCACGCGCTTGCCGTGATCGGGCACGCGTACTGCTGAAGCCAGCATCCGCTGCAGGGTGGCCGGATCTGGTCCGGGCTCGCCCAGTTGCCGCGAAGGCACTGAGCGGCGGGCATCCAGGGCAAGCAGGGCAGCGGGGTCGGGCATGGAGTATTAACCGGTCGTCACGGGTGTTTGATTATAGTCGGGGCGGCCAATGGCACCGTCTGTGTCGCGTCCGGACCCTGAATATCAAACTGTGATGAACATCATGCCACTGGCGGGAAACGGACGACCGCTTCCCCTCGCCTCATGGGCCTTGCACCGCTTACGATATCTGTCTTGCCGGGCCGCCGGTCATGAGGTTTGAAGTGAGGACTGTTTCACTGTCCGTGACGGGCTGGCCGGCCTACCATCGACGTACCGGTACATGGGGTGTACCGGTCGTCGTGATGTCCATGTTGTCTGTCGTACCAGAGAAGGTGGGGAGCCTTCCCGAATGATGAGCGCGCCCACACCGATGGGATCGCCGGGCCGTGACCCGGCACAGCTCCAGCGTGCCCGGGAGGTGGTCCTGCCTGCCCTGTGCCAGGCCTTCGGGGCCGCACTGGCGCGTTTCGACGATGCCCTGTTCGACCGCGCCGGCAATGCTGGCTCGTCGCAGCTGCTGTTCCTGGATGCGATGCGCGAGCTGCGCCGCCGCCGTGAGGACATCGCCGCCGCCTTCGCCGGCCACCTGCAGCGGGCCTGGGATGCGCTGGCCAGCGGGGAGCCGTTGTCGGCCGAGGCGACCCTGTCGGGCCCGGCCGAGGATGGTCTCAGCCTGCTGGATGAGCATGTACTGGAGTCGCGGCTGGCGGTGCGCAATTTCGCGACCGTGCTGCTGCGCGACTTCAAGCCGGTGCTGGCGCGGCTGGACCGCCGCCTGGGCCGCTTGATCGGCGGCGCCGAGCTGGATGCCGACCACAACCCGGTCAGCCCCGAACACCTGGGCGTGGCCATCCATGAGGCCTTTGCCGGTTGCGAGCTGGCGCCGGAAGTGCACCTGGTGCTGATCAAGCTGTGCGAGCGCGACCTGCGCGCGCCGGTCGGCCGTATCTACGAGAAGCTGGACGAACAACTGGCTGCCGCCGGGGTGATGTCGCAGATGGGGGCGCCGCGACGTCCGCTGTCGGCTGCGCCCGAGCCGCGGATGCCTTCGGGCCTGGACGACCTGGTCGAGCAGCGTCAGGGCGGGGGTTTCGATACTGAATCCGGCGACGACGAACAGGCCGCACCGGCCTGGGCGCAGCGCTTTGCCGCACGCTGGTCCGAGCGCCGCGGCCACATGCAGCAGCACCTGGATGGCGAAGACGGCGGCACCGGCGAGGCCTACACGGGCCAGCAGGGCATGCTGCTGGAGGCGCTGCACGAACTGCTGCAGCAGACCCGCCACGTGCGCGAGGACGCGACGTCGGCTGCACAGGTCGCTGTTGGCCAGCATCGCCCCTTGAGCCAGCGCGAGATGATGTCGGTGCTGTCGCTGCTGCAGGCCACGCCCAGCGCAACCCTGCGCGCAGCCATTGGCGAGGACGGCGAATCGCTGGCGCAGCGGCTGAAGAGCGAAGTGCTGTCCAGCGCCACCCGGCTTGGCGTCGACCCCGGCCAGAGCCGGCTGGATCCGCAGGACGAAGATGCGATCGACCTGGTCGGCATGTTGTTCGACGTGATGCTGGACGAACGCGAACTGGAAGGCCGCTCGCGCGAACTGATCGGTCGCCTGGTAGTGCCCTTCGTCAAGGTCGCCATGCTCGATCGCCGCATGTTCGTGCAGAAGACCCACCCGGCGCGCAAGCTGCTCAACTCACTAGCCGAGGCCTGCGAAGGCAACACCGGCGAGAGCCAGGCCGAGCGCATGCTGATGGCCAAGGTCGAGGAGATCATCGAGCGCCTGGTGGCCGAGTTCAACGAGAACCTGGCGATCTTCCTGACCCTGGAAGAAGAATTCCGCGAATTCCTGGTGCAGCATCGTCGCCGTGTGGAAATTGCCGAGCGTCGCGCCGCCGAAACGCAGCGCGGCCAGGAAAAGCTGGAAATGGCCCGCAGCCGTGCCGGCGCCGAACTGGACCGCCGCATCGGCGATGCCACCCTGCCGTCGGCCATTGCCGAGTTCCTGCGCCAGCCATGGCAGCACCACCTGACCCTGGCGCTGCTGCGCGAGGGCGAGGACGGGGCATCGGTGGCCGAAGCGTTGAGCTTGGGCGATGGCCTGCTGGAAGAAGTAGCCGAAGCGCGCCGCCAGATCGTCGGCAAGCCGTGGCTGCAGGCCTGGCAGCCGGTACTGGCCAAAGTATTCGCCAGCGTCGGCGTGCATGGCGATGCGGCCACCGCCGCCATCGATGCGCTGCATGACACCCTGCAGGGCATTGCTGAATCGCGGCCGGAACTGCAGCGCGCGCTGCCGGAGCTGCCGCAGGTCGCGCTGCCGACGCCGCCGGTGGCCGAGTCGCCGGCGGTGGAGTTGAGTGGCCAGATCAATGCTGATGATTTCGACAACGTCGACGCCGATCGCTTCCGTCGCATGGAGATCGGCAACTGGCTGGACTTCGTCGACAAGGATGGCAAGGTCCAGGCCGGCAAGCTGTCCTGGATCAGCCCGATTTCCTCGCGCCTGCTGTTCGTCAACCGCCGTGGCGTGCGTTTCTGCGTGGCTTCGCCGGAGGAACTGGCGGTGATGGTGCGGTTGGGCCGCCTGCGCGCCCATGTTGACGATGGCGCCTTCGACAGCGCCATGCAGGGCGTGATCGATCGGCTGGACCCGGGCAGCGCCACCCTGCACTGAGCGGTGGCGGCCTGCTAGGATCGGGAAAACACACCGATCAGCGGGGACCTGCATGGCCGTGGCGTTGCTGGGGATCAAGGAGACCGCGCCGGGCGAGCGGCGCGTGGCACTGACGCCGGAAACCGCGCGCAAGCTCGGTGCGCTGGGCGTCAGCGTCTGGTACGAAGCCGGTGCCGGCCTTGCCGCAGGCTTCACCGATGCTGCCTATGACGATGCAGGCGCGCGGGTCTTCGACGCCAGCCGCTGGGGCGAGATCGACATCCTGCTGTGCGTGCAGGCGCCGCCGGCGGCGGTGCTGGAGCAGCTCAAGCCCGCTGCCAGCGTGGTCGGCCTGCTGGCCCCGGCCAGCGACCCGGCCCTGGCCGCGTTGGCCAGTGACGACCGTCTGTACCTGTTGCCCCTGCAGCAGCTGCCGCGCACCACCCGTGCACAGGCGATGGACGTGCTCAGCTCGCAGGCCGGCATGGCCGGTTACAAGGCCGCGCTGATCGCGGCCGAGCGCGCACCACGCTTCTTCCCGATGCTGACCACCGCCGCCGGTACCGTGCGTCCGGCCAAGGTGCTGGTGATCGGTGCCGGCGTGGCCGGCCTGCAGGCCATCGCCACCGCGCGCCGCCTTGGCGCGCAGGTGGAAGGTTTCGACGTGCGTCCGGAAACCCGCGAGCAGATCCAGTCGCTGGGCGCGCGCTTCCTCGACCTGGGCGTCAGCGCGGCCGGCGAAGGCGGCTATGCGCGTGCGTTGACCGATGAGGAACGCGCTGAGCAGCAGCGCCGGCTGGCCGACCACCTGCGCAGCGTGGACGTGGTGATCTGTACGGCGGCGGTACCGGGGCGCCCGGCACCGACGATCGTGACCGCGGCGATGGTGGAAGGCATGGCCACCGGCAGCGTGATCGTTGATCTGGCCGCCGAAAGTGGCGGCAACTGCGCGCTGACCCGGCCGGGCGAGTGCATCGAGCATCAGGGTGTGACCATCGATGGCCCGCTCGGCCTGGCCAGCCGCGGCGCGACCCAGGCCAGCGAGATGTATGCGCGCAACCTGCTCAACTTCGTCGCGCTGTTCGTGCGCGAGGGCCAGCTCGCCTTCGACTGGGACGACGAGCTGTTGGCGAAGACGCGCTGGCGGGCGTGAGCCGGTAGCGCCGGGCCATGCCCGGCGAGCGCAGCGGCAGGCATTGGATCCGCCGGGCATGGCCCGGCGCTACCGTGTTATCGCGGCTTTGCCGGCGGAGGGTTGTCGCGCACCCAGTCCTTGCGCTGTTCCGGCGTCATCTGTGACCAGCGCTCGCGCAGGGCGTCGCGCTGTGCGGGTGGCAAGTCACGCATCTGGCCGAACAGGGCACGCGCCTGCTCGCGCTGCTCCGGGCTCATGTGCTCGAAGCGGCGTAGCCCACGGCGGGCCTTGTCGCGTTCCTCCGGACTCATCGATTGCCAACGCTGGCCATGCGAGAGCATGCGTTGGCGCTGGCCGGCGTCGGCGCTGTTCCAGCGGTCGCGCAGCGGCGCCAGCAGGGATTCACGCTGGGCGTCGCTCAGTTGTTCCCATGCCGGCAGCGGTGCGGTCGGCATGGGACGCGTGGCAGGGGCGGGTGCGGCGCTCTGTGCCAGCGCTGGGATGGCTGGTAACAGCGACAGGGCCAGCAAGAGTGGCAGGGTATGCAGTCGGGACATGGGTTCACTCCATCGCCAGGTCGTTGTCGCCCAGCCACAGGTACAGATCGGGATTCTCGTCGTACAGCGCGCTGTTGTCTTCCACTGCCGCAAGCACCGGTGCCGGCGCAGGGCCCGTCAGCGTGCCATGGCCGGTGAACTGCAGGCCGATACCCAGTGCCACCACCAGCGAACAGGCGCTGGCCAGCCACCAGCGCCAGCGCCCGCGATGGGTCGCGCCGGCGCCATGGCGGGCCTGGCGCAGCCGTGACAGCGTCGTCGGCGACAACGCCTGCAGCGACTGCGCGTGCAGGCTGCGCAGGGTGTCATCGGAGGGCAGGGAGCGGTTCACGGGTGGGTCTCCAGGTAGTCCTGCAGCGCCTGCCGGGCGCGTGCCAGATGGGTTTTTACCGCGCCTTCGCTGCAGCCCATGGCGCGGGCGGTGGTGGCTCCGTCCAGGTCCTGCAGCACGCGCAGGGTGAACGCCTCGCGCTGGCGGGCGGGCAGGGAGCGCAGTGCCTGCACCAGCTGCTGGTACTGCTGGTGCTGCTCATGCGCCTGCGACGGGTCGGGGCCGGGGTCGGCCCAGTCGATCTCGCCGCCGTCGGCGTCCTGGTTGTCACGCCAGAACGGCAGGCGGAAGCGACGCCGGCGCTGCAGGTCGATCACCCGCCGGCGCAGGATGCTCCAGAACAGCGGTGCCCATTCGACGGCCGGCTTGTCGGCGTAGTCCAGCATGCGCAGCAGGGCATCCTGCACCGCGTCCAGCGCATCCTCGCGCTGGCGCAGGCCGGCCTCGGCGAAGCGGAACGCACGCGGGCCGACGCTGGCCAGGAACGCCTCCAGCGATGCCGGCAGGGCATCGGTCTCGGCGCTCGGGGGGAGGGGGCTGCTCACCAGCACAGGGTACGGTTCCTCGCTCGGGGTCACCATCGACAACGCGTGAGCGCGGCTTTGGTTGACGCCGGGCGCGCGCCGGGTTCAGCCCATGGTTATGATGGGGCGACGAAGACAGAGCGGGAGCGTTGCCAGTGAGTGACGGGTTCGTAGCGCTGTACATCTTCATGCTGGCGGCCATTGCCGGCCACGTGATCATTTCGCGGGTGCCGGTGATCCTGCATACCCCGCTGATGTCGGGTTCCAACTTCATCCACGGCATCGTGCTGATCGGCGCGATGGTGGTGCTGGGTCACGCGCAGACGCCGTTGGAAAAGGCGCTGGGCTTCCTCGCCGTGGTGCTCGGTGCCGGCAATGCCGCCGGTGGCTACGTGGTCACCGCGCGCATGCTGGAAATGTTCAAGCCGAGTGCGCCCAAGCGCGGCAAGGACGAACCGAAGGAGCCGCAGGCTTGAACATCAGCACCGTCGAACTGCTCGATTGGCTGGTCAAGGCCAGCTACCTGGTCGCCGCCACGCTGTTCCTGCTCGGCCTGCAACGCATGGCCTCGCCGCTGACCGCACGCAGCGGCATCCGCTGGGCCGGGCTGGGCATGCTGCTGGCCACGGCGGCCACCTTCTTCCTGCCCGAACTGCACAACGTGCCGTTGATCCTGGTGGCGCTGCTGCTGGGTGCGGGCCTGGCGTGGTGGTCGGCCGGCAAGGTCGCGGTCACCGACATGCCGCAGATGGTGGCGCTGTACAACGGCATGGGCGGCGGCTCGGCCGCAGCTATCGGTGCAGTGGAACTGCTGCGCTACGCCTTCCTGGCCAACCGCGATACCACACACTGGAGCGCGCAGGCGCTGGCCGACCTCGCTGCACGCCAACCCTCGGGCACGGTGCTGCTGCTGGCGGTGGTCGGTGCGGCCATTGGTGCGGTGTCGCTGTCCGGCTCGGTGATTGCCTGGGCCAAGCTCGATGGCCGCCTCGACAAGCGGGTGACCTGGCCGGGCCAGCAGGTGATGAACCTGCTGGTGGCACTGGCGGTGGTAGTGCTGGCGATCATCGCGGCCAGCACGCTCAACACCTGGGCGATCGTCGCCTTCTTCGTGCTGGCGCTGGCGCTGGGCGTGCTGATGACGCTGCCGATCGGTGGTGCCGACATGCCGGTGGTGATCTCGCTGTACAACGCGTTCACCGGCCTGGCGGTGTCCTTCGAGGGCTATGTGCTCGGCAACGAGGCACTCATCATCGCCGGCATGATGGTCGGCGCCGCGGGCATCCTGCTGACCCGGTTGATGGCCAAGGCGATGAACAGGCCGATCCGCAATGTGCTGTTCTCCAATTTCGGCGGCGCTGCGGCGGGCGAGGCGCAGGCGATTTCCGGTTCGCAGAAGCCGATCGAAGCAGCTGACGTGGCGGCGATGATGGCCTTCGCCGAACGCGTGGTGATCGTGCCCGGCTACGGCATGGCCGTGGCCCAGGCCCAGCACAAGATCTGGGAGCTGGCACAGCGGCTGATCGCACGCGGGGTGAAGGTGAAGTTCGCGATCCACCCGGTGGCCGGACGCATGCCGGGGCACATGAACGTGCTGCTGGCCGAGGCCGGCGTGCCCTACGACCTGATCGCCGACATGGATGACATCAACCCGGAATTCGCCAACACCGACGTGGTGCTGGTGATCGGCGCCAACGACGTGGTCAATCCGGTCGCGCGTACCGACCCGGCCAGCCCCATCTACGGCATGCCGGTGCTGGACGTGGTCAACGCCCGCAACGTGGTGGTGATCAAGCGTGGCAAGGGCACTGGCTTCGCCGGCATCGAAAATGCGCTGTTCTACGCTGACAACACCCGCATGCTGTACGGCGATGGTGCCGAAGCTGCGGCCTCGCTGGTCAGTGAGCTGAAGGGGCTCGACGGCGGGCATTGAGGGAACGGGGTCGGATCCCTTTCCGCAGGAAAGGGCTCTGACCCCACATCCAATATCCGCCATCCACGCATGGCGTGGATCTACGCGCTCAGCGCGCCAGCCAGGCGCCCACAGTCACACCCACGGCCAGCCACAGCCATTCCATCGCGCCATTGGCGAGGGTGATCAGCGTCCAGGCCAGGTGCGGACCCATCCGCGTGGTTGCATCCCACAGGTCCAGCCCGATCGAGCCGCCCATCCACGCGCTGGCGATGGTCCAGTTGGCCACCGCTGCCACCAGCAACGTGCCCAGCACCACCAGGGTGATGCGCAGCCGGCCCGGCCCCAGGGTGCCCATGCGCAGCATGAACACCAGTTCCAGTGCGGTCACCACGGCCATCCAGCCGACCTGCCGGCCGGTCATCAGGGCCAGCACCATCCAGGCGAGGGGAGCAACAAGCAGGCCCAGCAGCAGCATGAGGGGCCAGAGCCAGGTCACGGTCCTGGCACGCGCGGCATTGGAGGACATCGAAGCTCCCTGAAAGTCATCCACAGGATACTGTGGTTTGCGGCAGTGCACCGGCGAGGGTAGGGCGGCTGGGCTAGAATGCCCTCTTGCGTGGCCTTGGCCACGGCCCCATATCGGTCCCCATGTATTCCCGTAGCAGCGAACCTGTCCACTTCGAACGCGATTGCGAGGCCGTGATGGTCCCGCAGGGCGACACCGTGACCCTGCCCGCCGGCAGCTATGGGTACATCACCCAGGCGCTGGGCGGCAGCTATTCGATATTCGTGGAAGGCAACCTGTTCCGTATCGCCGGCAAGGACGGTGATGCCATCGGCAAGGAGGCCCCGGCACCGCTGGAGCTGCCGGCCGATGCGACCGACGAGCAGGTGGAGCAGTTGGTGTGGCAGCAGCTGCGCACCTGCTTCGATCCGGAAATTCCGGTGAACATCGTCGAACTGGGCCTGGTCTACGAGGTCGAGATCAAGCATCTGGACGAAGGACAGCGCGAGATCGACGTGAAGATGACGTTGACCGCGCCGGCCTGCGGCATGGGCGACATCCTGGTCGACGACGTACGCAGCAAGCTTGAAATGATCCCGACGGTGGCCGAGGCCGACGTCGAGCTGGTGTTCGACCCGCCGTGGAACCAGCACATGATGTCCGAGGCGGCCCGGCTCGAGACCGGCATGCTTTGACCCACGGCCCGCAGTGACGCGGGCCCGGTACTACCCGCAACCAGAACAGGAAATCTCCGGTGTCCCAGTCCATTCCCAGCTTCGCCGTCACCCGTTCGGACCACCCGCGCAGCGCTGAAGAGCGCGCCCAGATCCTGGAGAAGCCGGGCTTTGGCCTGCACTTCACCGACCACATGGTGGAAGTGCGTTGGGACAAGGACACTGGCTGGCACAACGCCAACGTGCGTGCCTACGGTCCGCTGCAGCTGGACCCGGCCGCCGCAGTGCTGCATTACGGACAGGAAATCTTCGAAGGCATCAAGGCCTACCGCCACGCCGACGGTTCGATCTGGACCTTCCGCCCGGACGCCAACGGCCGTCGCCTGCAGCGTTCGGCGCAGCGCCTGGCGCTGCCGGAGCTGCCGGTGGAGATTTTCGTTGAATCGCTGAAGCAGTTGATCGCCGTCGACAGCGCCTGGGTGCCGTCGGCCGATGAGTCGAGCCTGTACTTCCGTCCGTTCATGATCGGCGACGAAGCCTTCCTCGGCGTGCGCGGCGCGCACAAGGCCGGCTACTACGTCATCGCCAGCCCGGCCGGCCCGTACTTCGCCAAGGGTGTCGCCCCGGTGTCGATCTGGCTGTCCACCGAATACGCACGTGCAGCCAAGGGCGGCACCGGTGCCGCCAAGTGCGGTGGCAACTACGCGGCTTCGCTGCTGCCGCAGCAGAAGGCGCAGGCACAGGGCTGCTCGCAGGTGCTGTTCCTCGACCCGGTCGAAGGCAAGTACCTGGAAGAACTGGGCGGCATGAACGTGTTCCTGGTCTACAAGGACGGCACCCTGGTCACCCCGCAGCTCTCGGGCAGCATCCTCGAGGGCATCACCCGCGAGAGCATCCTGCAGCTGGCCCGCGACCGTGGCATGAAGGTCGAAGAGCGCAAGGTCACCATCGATGAGTGGAAGCAGGGTGTGACCTCCGGCGAGATCGCCGAAGTATTCGCCTGCGGCACCGCCGCTGTGGTCACCCCGATCGGCCAGCTGAAGGGCGAGGGCTTTTCGGTCGGCGACATCAACGCCCCGGCCGGCGAAGTGACCATGTCGCTGCGCAAGGAGCTGACCGACATCCAGTACGGCCGCCTGCCGGACCGCCACAACTGGCTGGTCAAGCTGGGCTGATCGCCCGCGTTGAACCGGTAGCGCCGGGCCATGCCCGGCGGCACTTCTTGAAAGCCCGTCCCAGTGACGGGCTTTCTGCGTTGTGGACCCGCCCGTCGATCGCAGCAGACGGCCGCTTGACGCAAATAGGTTTGCAATGCAAACTAAATTCAAGCGACCCCGATGGAGCGTGTCATGCAGCAGCCGTCCGTCATTGATCCTTCCTCGCGCCTGCAGGCGCTGACCCGTGAATACTCGCGGTACTCGCGAAGTGCCGGGGGCCTGTCGGCCATGGCAGGCGGCATTGCCTGCCTGGCCTCGTTCCTTGCCGGCGCCCTGTTGCCGACCACCTTGGCGCTGCGCATCGTGCTGATTGCCGTGCCGGTGCTGTGGATCGTCGGCAAGCAATGGCTGGCACGCCGCTACTACCAGCGGCTGGGCCAGGTCGAGGAGCAGGTCACGCCGGCAGAACGCAACTTCCAGCGCTTCTTCATCGCCTTCACCGCGCTGGTGAGCGTGCTGGTGATCGGCAGCGTGCTGACCCGGCTGGCGCCGATGGGCGAGCTGCCCTGGGACCTGCGCGCCATCGGTTACCTGGCCGTGGTGGCGCTGCTGCCCTGGGTGGTGTGGCGCTGGCTGCGTACGCCGCTGGAGTTCATCGTGGGCGTGTTCCTGCTGTGCCAGGCCGCGCTGGCCTTCACCGGGCAGGCGTATGGCTTCGGCCCGAGCACGGCGGTGTTCCCGCTGGCATCCATCGCACTGATCGTGGTCGGCTGGCGTGACCACCAGCGCTTCCAGCGGCTGCAGGTAGAGATGCGCGCGTTCATGGCGGCGCGGACGAACGTCGAATGACCCAGCTGCCTGACTCCAGAGCGCTGCTCCAGCTCGACCGCTTGATCCACGAGCCGGCACGCCTGCTGATCCTGTCGATCCTGGCAGGTGCCGAATCCGCCGAGTTCGGCTTTGTCGAACATCTCAGCGGGTTGAGCAAGGGCAACCTGTCCAGCCATCTGAGCAAGCTGGAGGCTGCTGGACTGGTCGCCATCGACAAGTCGTTCCGCGGCAAGCGCCCGCTGACCACCCTGCAGTTGACGCCGATGGGCCGCACTGCCCTGGCCGAGTACCGCACACAGCTGGCGGCGATCGTTGCCGGCATTCCCGATCCGGATCGAAAGGACGCCTGACATGACATTGCTCCCGCGCCTGTTTGCAGTTCTGGTTGTTTCCTTCTCTGCCCTCATCGGCGCGGCTGCGGCTGCAGATCCGCGCCAACAGGGAGCTGCGCTGACCACGCAGTTCTACGAAGGGCACATCGACGCTCTGTGGGAACGGATGACGCCGCAGATGCAGGCGGGGCTGCAGTCCCCGCAGAACCTGGTGGCGCTGCGCGAGCAGGTGCTGGCGGGCTGGGGCGCAGAAACCGAGCTGGTCAGTGAGAAGGTCGAGAAGGTTGATGGATTCGACACCTATCTGCGGCAGGCGCGTTTCGCCAGGAGCCCGGCCATCATCCAGGTGCTGTGGGCCATCGACGCCGACGGGCGGATCGGCGGTTTCTACATCCGCCCGCTCCAGACCACGCCACCGCAGGCCGCCAGGAGCGGGTTCCTCGACTACCAGACCCGCACACGGCTGCAACTGCCGTTCGACGATGAGTACTACGTGTTCTGGGGCGGGCGTAGCGTCGAACAGAACTACCATGCGGCCCATGCCGGCCAGCGCTTCGCGCTGGATCTGCTGGTGGTCCGCGATGGCCGCTCGCACCGTGGCGATGGCCTGCGCAACGATGATTACTACTGCTTCGGTCGCCCGATCCTCGCGCCCGCCGACGGCACGGTGGTGGAGGTGATCGAGGGTGTCGCCGACAACGTGCCGGGCCAGATGAATGCCGCCCAGCTCACCGGCAACCGCGTCATCCTCGACCACGGCAACGAGGAATACTCGGTGCTGGCGCACCTGCGCCAGGGCAGTGTGCGTGTGGCGCAGGGACAGGCTGTCCGCAGCGGCGCGCACCTCGGTGACTGTGGCAACAGCGGCAACTCCTCCGAGCCGCACCTGCACTACCAGCTGCAGGCCGGGCCCGTGTTCGGTGTCGGCGAAGCGTTGCCGGCACAGTTCTCCGATTACATCGCCGATGGCCAGCCGGTTGCACGCGGCGAGCCGGTCAAAGGGCAGCGGATCCGGCCGGCGCGCCTCCCTCAGGCAAAGTAGTCAGCGCGTCCGACGCGATGGGCAGGCACTCCGCGGGCACGCTGCGCCGTCGTTGGTGTCAGCAGTGGACGCCGATGTCGGCAAAGTCATCGCAGGACACGTGATGACCCAGTCAGGTGCGTGCAGGGCACGAGAAAGTTCCTTCACCTTCACAAACCCTCGACCCGAAAAGTCTCAGAACGAACATTTCATCTTGCTGAAAAGACGCTGAAAATCTTGTGGTGTCCGGTTTTGGTCATTAGCGTCATCTGCACGGCGGATCGTTAGGGGGATCCGCTGACTCGCCGGACTTCGAACCTCGCCAACGCAAGCCAGCCCATGGTTCGGGCCGGTGCTTCTGCCGATTCCGGCATTCACACCACAAGAAAGGGAAATACGATGTCCCAGGTAACGCAACCGCGTGTGCGTCGAGTGTGGGTGGTCCTTGGTGCGTCCGTTCTGTCATCGCTGCTGCTGGCCACGCCTGCGCTGGCCGGTGACGTCCAGCTCAGCGGCCTGCAGTCCGCGCAGACCCACCAGCGTTTCATCGTGAAGTACCGCGACGGCAGTGCCCCGGTGGCCAACACCACCGCACTGGCCTCTTCACTGAAGAGTGCCGCCGCCGGCCTGGCCAGCAGCCAGGGCCGCGCGCTGGGCCTGCAGCAGGTCCGCAAGCTGGCCGTCGGCCCGACCCTGGTCAGGACCGATCGTCCGCTCGACCAGGCCGAATCCGAGCAGCTGATGCGCAAGCTGGCCGCCGACCCGAACGTGGAATACGTCGAAGTCGACCAGATCATGCGTGCCACGCTGACCCCGAACGACACCCGCTTCAGCGAGCAATGGGGCTTCGGCACCTCCAATGCCGGCATCAACATCCGGCCGGCCTGGGACAAGGCCACCGGCACCGGCGTCGTGGTCGCGGTGATCGATACCGGCATCACCAACCATGCCGATCTCAACGCCAACATCCTGCCCGGCTATGACTTCATCAGCGACGCCGCGATGGCGCGCGATGGCAATAGCCGCGACAACAACCCGAACGATGAAGGTGACTGGTACGGCGACAATGAGTGCCAGGCCGGCTACCCGGGTTCCAACTCCAGCTGGCACGGTACCCACGTCGCCGGCACGGTGGCGGCGGTGACCAACAACAGCACCGGCGTGGCCGGTACCGCGTTCAACGCCAAGGTCGTGCCGGTGCGCGTGCTCGGCAAGTGCGGCGGCTACACCTCCGACATCGCCGACGCGATTGTGTGGGCTTCCGGCGGCAGCGTCAGCGGCGTGCCGGCCAATGCCAATCCCGCCGAAGTGATCAACCTCTCGCTCGGCGGTGGCGGCAGCTGCTCGACCACCTACCAGAACGCGATCAATGGCGCTGTCGGCCGTGGCACCACCGTGGTGGTCGCCGCCGGCAACAGCAATACCAACGTGTCCTCGTCGGTGCCGGCCAACTGCCCGAACGTGATCGCGGTGGCGGCCACCACCTCGGCCGGTGCGCGTGCCAGCTTCTCCAACTATGGCAACGGCATCGACATCTCGGCACCGGGCCAGGGCATCCTGTCCACCCTCAACAGCGGCACCACCACCCCGGGCAGCGCCAGCTACGCTTCGTACAACGGCACCTCGATGGCGGCACCGCACGTGGCCGGCGTGGTCGCACTCATGCAGTCCGTTGCCCCGAGCCCGCTGAGCCCGGCGCAGGTGGAGAGCATCATCAAGAGCACTGCACGTCCGCTGCCGGGCGCCTGCTCGGGTGGTTGCGGCGCCGGCATCATCGACGCCGACGCGGCTGTGGCTGCGGCGATCAACGGCGGTGGCCCGAACCCGGGCGGCAACGTGCTGCAGAACAACGTCCCGGTCACCGGCCTCGGCGCTGCCAGTGGCGCTTCATTGAGCTACACGGTCAACGTTCCGGCCGGCAGCACCCAGCTGCGCGTGGCGATCAGTGGCGGCAGCGGTGATGCTGACCTGTACGTGCGCCAGGGCAGTGCCCCGACCGATACCGCGTATACCTGCCGTCCGTACCTGAGTGGCAACAGCGAGACCTGCACCATCAACAGTCCGGCCGCCGGCACCTGGTATGTGCGGGTGAAGGCCTACAGCACCTTCTCGGGCCTGACCCTCAACGCCCAGTACTGAGCCCAAGCCCCTCTCCATGGGCACGCCCCGGCTCTGGCCGGGGCGTTTTTGTTTGGGTAGGTGCCGACCTTGGTCGGCACGCTGTTCCTCAGACCGATTCGAAGCGGTTCGCGGCCACGTTCTTGCGCACGTGCTGCGGGTCGAAAATCCGCCCGTTCATCGCGATGTACACGCCGGTCGGCAGCGACTGCACTGCACCGATCGCACAGCCGATGTTGAACTCGGCATCCGACCCGCGGAAACGTGCCGGGCTCAGCGCGCCGGTCATCACGATGGTCTTCTCCGGAATCGTCGCCAGCACCTGGCCGGTCTGCACCATCGAATCGGTGCCGTGGGTCACCAGCACGTGGCGGGTGGGCTGCGCGGCGATGGTGGCGCGGATCAGCTCGCGGTCCTCATCGTTGATGTGCAGCGAATCCTTGCGCAGGATCGGAATCACGTTGAAGCGGAACGTCACGCCCAGCTCGCGCAGGATCATGCCGATCTGGGGGTCGCCGATCTGGTAGTCCGACTTGTCGTCGAAGTAGATCTTGTCGATCGTGCCACCGGTGGTGACGACCAGGAGCTCTTCCATCATGTGCATGCGCGAAACCAGGACAGGTACAGCGGCGCGGGGCCAGGAACACAGATGATACGGCCCGGCGGCCGCAGCGTCAGCGTCGCTTGCCGAAGCGGGCGCGCAGCCCGGGCAGGCTGGCGCTGAAGATCACCAGCAGGGCCAGCGCGATCTCGATCAGCGCCAGCCAGCGCGTCTCCGGGTGGCTCCAGGCGCTCATCACGCCGTGGCTGAACCAGCCCAGGGCCAGCACCGAGGCCCAGAAACCCGCCTTGCGCCAGCCCAGGCGCAGTGCGATGGCCAGCGCCAGCGGTGGCGCGGTAAACACCAGCTGGGTGGCCAGCCAGTGCTTGTCATTGATGAACCAGCCGGCGAACAGCGCGGCCAGCCCCATCAGGGCCAGCAGCAGGACCGTACGCGGCGGGCGGTTCATCGGGCCAACCGCTGTGCGATGTCGGCCACGCGGCGGCCCAGCGCGCGGGCCAGCACGGCCTCGTCGTCGGTCGGCTGCGGGTCATCGGCGGCACCGGCCACGTGGCTGGCGCCATAGGGCGTGCCGCCGCTGGTGGTATGGCTCAGCGCCGGCTCGGTGAACGGGATGCCGACGATCACGCAGCCGTGGTGCAGCAGCGGCACCTGCATCGACAGCAGGGTCGATTCCTGGCCACCATGCATCGAGGCGGTGGAGGTGAACACGCCGGCCGGCTTGCCGGACAGGGTGCCATTGACCCATTCGGTGCCCAGCCCATCCAGGAAGTGCTTCACCGGCGCGGCCATGTTGCCGAAGCGGGTCGGGCTGCCCAGCAGCAGGCCCTGGCATTCGACCAGGTCCTGCACGCTCACGTAGGGGGCGCCATCGTCGGGTACTGGCGGTTGTGCGGTCTGGGTGACGGCGGCTACCGGCGGTACCGTACGCAGGCGCGCGGTCATGCCCGGCACTTCACCGATGCCCCGCGCGATCTGGCGCGCCAGCCGTGCCACTGAACCGCCCCGGCTGTAGTACAGCACCAGAATCTCGCCCATCGTGACCGCTTCTCCTCGTCGTGTGGCTACCAGTATGGCTATCCTGCGAACATTCCGCATCGGGTACCCTTTCGCCGATGGAACCTTTGGATACGCTCAACCTGTGGATGGAGCGCGCGCGGGATCGCGCACGCGCCATCAGCTTCGGCCGCTTCCTGTGGCATCGCTTCCTCGACGACCGCCTGTTCCAGGCAGCGGCGGCGCTGGCGTACACCACGGTGTTCGCGTTGGTGCCGCTGGCGATCGTGGTGTTCGGCGTGCTCTCGGCCTTCCCCGTCTTCGACCGCTGGAGCGACCAGCTCAGCGATTACGTCTTCTCCAACTTCGTGCCCAACGCCGCGCGCGCCGCCGAGGGCTACCTGCGGCAGTTCTCGGCCAGTGCCGGTCAGCTCACCGCCGCCGGCTTCATCGCACTGGTGGTCTCGTTGCTGATCACCCTCAACAGCGTCGAAGAGACCTTCAACCAGATCTGGCGGGTCGGCTCGACCCGGCCCAAGCTGACCCGCTTCCTGGTCTACTGGACCGTACTGACCCTGGGCGCGATGCTTGCCGCGGCCTCGCTGGCAGTGTCGGCGCGGGTCTTTGCGATGCCATTGTTCGGCACCCAGGAGGGCCGTTGGCTGGCCGACCTGGCGCTGCGGCTGGCGCCGATCCTGATCGAATTCGTCTGCATCACGCTGATGTTCCGGGTGGTGCCGCACCACACGGTGAAATGGCGGCATGCGGTGCCCGGTGCGATCCTCGCCGCAGTCATCCTCGAACTGGTGAAGTGGGGCATTGGTGCTTACCTGGGCAGCTTCCAGTCCTATCAGAAGCTCTATGGCACGGTGGCCTTCGTGCCGATCCTGCTGCTGTGGATCTATCTGTGCTGGGTGGCGGTGCTGCTGGGCGCGTCGTTGTCCTCGTCGATGGCAGCGTTCCGGTACCAGCCGGTCGAGCTGCGCCTGCCGCAGGGCTACGAGTTCTACGGCCTGCTGCGCCTGCTGGGACGCTTCCACCATGCACGCGCGAAGGGCAAAGGCCTGGCCGACGACGAGATCCTGCGGCTGGAGCCGATGCTGACCGATTCGCTGCTGCAGGACCTGGCCTGCAACCTGCAGGAAATCGGCCTGCTGCGCCGTGATGAGCGCGGTGAATGGCTGCTCGCGCGCGATCTGGAGCAGGTCAGCCTGTCTGATCTGTACGAATGCACCCAGCTGCGCATTCCAGTGGCCGAGCAGCACCTGCCGTACCGCGACGACACCCTGGGCCGCGCCGCACTGGCGGCCCTGGACGACCTGCGACTGCCCCTGCGCGAGCGCCTCAAGCGCAAGGTCAGCGACATCTACACCGATTCTGGAGACGCACCATGACCCGCAAGACCTCGCTGCCGCTGATGCTCCCGCTGACCCTGCTGCTGGCGCTGTCGGCCTGCAAGCCGGCGCAGGAGCCGACCCCGGCCAGCAGCCAGCCGCCGGCACAGGCACCGACGCCGACCGCACCGGCGCCAGTGGATGAGACGCCGGCCGAGCGCACCACCGCCGAGTTCCCGACGTTGAAGATGAAGGCGGTGGACGGCAGTGATTACGACCTGGCCGCGCATCGTGGCAAGTGGGTGGTGGTGAACTTCTGGGCGACCTGGTGCGCACCGTGCCGCAAGGAGATGCCGGAGCTGTCGGCGTTGCATGCGATGCGCAGCAACATCGAAGTGGTTGGCCTGGCCTACGAGGACATCGAGGTGCCGGAGATGCAGTCGTTCCTGACCAAGCATCCGGTGACCTATCCGATCGTGATCGTCGATCCGTTCGACCCGCCGGCCGACTTCGCTACGCCGCGTGGCCTGCCGTTGACGCATCTGCTGGACCCACAGGGCAAGCTGGCGCACAGCTTCCTCGGGCCGGTGACTGCCGCCGACATCGAAAAGCAGATCGCTGCTGCCAAGTAGTGGGTTGGTCGGCAGGGCCTGCGGCCCTGCACCTGCTGCGAGCTGGAGCAACAACAACAACAACAGCAACAGCAACAGCAGAAGCGGGTTTCCTGTGGGATGGCGGGGTGGGTCCGGTTGCGGGAGACGCCGTAAACCCGTCCATGGGGGCTTGGCCGCGGCATCCATGCCGCGGACACTCCCGCAACCGGACCCACCCCGCCTTCGACAGATTTCCGCGATCTGCCGGCATTTCTGTAGAGCCGAGCCATGCTCGGCTCAAATCATTCCGATATCGAAATATTCGATTCCGATGGGAATTCATCCACGCATGACGTGGATCCAACAGCCGCGGAGATCTGTCAGAGGTGGGGTGGTGTCGGAGTGCGGGGTGTCAGCCGCATGGATGCGGCTGCCAAGCCTACAGGGACGTACTTGCGGCGTCCCCGCACTCCGACACCGCCCCGCCATCCCACGAAATACCCGCTGTTGCCGTTGCTGCTGCTCTGGCTTCGGCAGGTGCAGGGCGCAGCCCTGCCGACCAACCCTATTCCTCGACCGGGAACTCCTCGATCGGCTTCAGCACATCGTAGTGCTCGCGATGCAGCTTGCCCTTCAGCTTCGGCAGCTCCGGCAACGGTGCATCCACCCGGGTGTCCGGCAACCGGTCGAGCAGGTTGCGTACCAGCGTCAGCCGCCCCAGCCGCTGGTCGTTGAAATCCACCAGCGTCCACGGCGCATCCGCGCGATGGGTCGCGCGCAGCATCGCCTCGCGCGCTTCGGTGTACGCGCTGTACTTGCTGCGTGATTTCAGATCCACCGGCGACAGCTTCCAGCCCTTCAGTGGATCGACATGGCGCTCGGCGAAGCGCTTCTCCTGCTGCTCCTGGTCCACGCACAGCCAGTACTTGAACAGCAGGATGCCGTCATCCACCAGCAACTGTTCGAACACCGGCGCCTGGCGCAGGAATTGCTGGTACTCGGCCTCGCTGCAATACCCCATCACCCGTTCGACGCCAGCGCGGTTGTACCAGCTGCGGTCCATCAGCACGATCTCGCCGGCCGCCGGAAGATGCGAGGCATAACGCTGGAAGTACCACTGCGTGGCTTCGCGGTCGGTGGGTTTGGGTAGTGCCACGACGCGGCACTGGCGCGGGTTCAGGTGCTGGCTGATGGCCTGGATCGCGCC
Organism: Stenotrophomonas sp. 1L-E-5-B-C3; assembly: GCF_057292075.1. Lineage (NCBI taxonomy): Bacteria > Pseudomonadati > Pseudomonadota > Gammaproteobacteria > Lysobacterales > Lysobacteraceae > Stenotrophomonas > Stenotrophomonas sp. 1L-E-5-B-C3. The sequence goes on along the minus strand of NZ_JBXAWS010000021.1, from coordinate 31,093 downwards.
GCCCTTGCCGGCGGTGTCGCGGCCTTCGAACAGCACCAGCAGGCGCTGTCCGCTGTGCTGCACCCAGCGCGCCATCGCCGTCAGCTCCAGCTGCAGTGGCTGCAGAAGTTCGTCGTATTCCTTGCGCTTGAGCTTGGCCATCGTCACACCCTGCGGGAGAGAAATCCCAGCCTAGCGCAGGCTCGCGTCATGGTGTGTAGAGGCCGGGCGAGCGCCGACTGGGTAACGTTGACTGCTCTCGGCAGGAAACTGAAAACCCCGCGCTGCGCGCGTTAGTCGACTAACAGTCGACTCTACCTCGTCGGCTCTGCTGTGCCCTGCCACCCATGCTCGCTCGCCAGCTGCTGCAGCAGCGCCGACAGATCAGTAGCAAACCCGGCCATGTCGAACAGGCCGCTGTGTTCGCGCGCCTGTGCCAGTTCGGCGCGCAACGCGGTCAGTGCCGCTGGATCGTTGCCCAGCACGCTGGCCGTGGCAATGAACGCTGCATCGTCGGTGGCGTTCATCCGCGCCAGCCCCAGGTGATGGTTGAGGCTGCCGGCCACGCGTGCGGCGAAGGTGGCGCCGGGGCAGGTCAGCACCGGGCAGCCGGCCCACAGTGCGTCCGATGCCGTGGTGTGGGCGTTGTACGGGTTGGTGTCCAGGAACAGGTCGGCCAGCTGATAACGTGCCAGGTACTGCGGATGCGGCAGCTTGGGCATGAACACCAGCCGCATCGGATCGAGGCCAGCAGACTGTGCGGCGGCACGCAGCCGCGCATCGGCCTGGCCGGGTCCGGACAGCAGCCACAGCACGCTGCCGGGTACCGCCTGCAGCACCGCGAAAGCGCGGCCCATGCTGCGCGGGTTGAGCTTGTAGCTGTTGTTGAAGCAGCAGAACACCACGCCGTGCTCGGGCAATCCACAGTCTGCACGCGTCGGCGCGGGCTCCAGCACGCGTGTGTTGTCCGAGGGCTGGAACGCACGCGGCAGGCGCAGCACGCGTTCGCTGTAATGCGGTTCCAGCGATGGCGGTAGCGCGAAGTCGTCGCCAATCACCGCATCCATCCACGGCGCACCGGATGTGCCGGGGTAGGCCAGCCAGTTCAGCTGCAGCGGAGCGGGGTGCATCGCCAGCACTTCGGGCGTGCCACCGCCGCCCCAGCCACGCAGGTCGAACAGCAGGTCGATGCCCTGCGCACGGATGCGGGTGGCGGTGTCGGCATGGCGCAGGCCGGCCACATCGTGCAGCTGGGTCGCCGCCTGCAGGCGTTGGCGGATGCGGCTGCCGTCGTCGCGGTTCAGTGCGAACAGATGCAGTTGCAGCGCCGGGTCAAGGCGCAACTGCTCGAACAGGGCTACGGTCAGCAGCCCGGTGGGATGCGCACCGAAGCCGTTGGAGAGGAAGCCAACCCGTAGTGGGCCACGCGTACGCAGCGCTGCCGAAGGCAACGGCCGCACCGAGGCGGTTACGGCAGATGCACGCGTGCGCGCGCAGGCCAGTTGTTCGGCGGCGTTGGCGTCTTCGCTGAGGAACGCGAACGGTTCGACCACGCCCTGCCCAGAGGCAAGTGCACCACGTACCTGTGCCGCCAGCGCGTCCACGTCCTGCCAGTCGCACAGGCGACGCTGCCAGGCCAGGCGCTGGGCGGCGATGTAGGGCTCGGCCGGCATCAGGGTGTGTGCGCGCCGATAGGCGGCCGACGCGCCCTCGGCATCATCGGCGTCTTCCAGCGCGTGGCCCAGCCACAACGCGATGCCCGGGTGCTGCGGTGCCAGCGCCGAGGCCTGGCCGAGCAGTTTTGCCGCATCACCATGCGCGCCGGCCATCCACGCCACGCGGCCCAATCGCGCCAGCGCTTCGGGATGGTTCGGGCGCAGCTGCAGCGCCCGACGTGCCGCCTGCTCGCCAGCAGCGATGTCGCCGGCTTCCAGTTCCAGGTCGGCCAGCATCACCCAGGCGACGAAGTCGCCGGGCTGGCGAGCGATCGCCTGTTGCAGTTGTTGCCGCTGCTGCCAGGCGGTCATCGTGCTCAGCCCGCCGACAGCTGGGCCAGGGCGTCGACCTGGTGTTCGTGACTGAGCCGCTGCAGCAGCGGATCGAGATCGCCGGCGAGGATGTTCGGCAGGTCATACAGGGTCAGGCCTTCCACGCGGTGGTCGGTGATCCGGCCCTGCGGGAAGTTGTAGGTGCGGATGCGCTGGCTGCGGTCGCCGCTGCCGACCTGCAGGCGACGCGACTCGGCCTGCGCGGCGTCCTGGCGCTGGCGCTCGGCGTCCAGCAGCTGCGCCTTCAGGCGCTTCATCGCCTTGTCGCGGTTGGCGTGTTGGCTGCGCTCGGTCTGGCATTCCACCACCACACCGGTTGGCACGTGGGTGATGCGGATGGCCGACTCGGTCTTGTTGACGTGCTGGCCACCGGCGCCGGACGAGCGGAACGTATCCACCCTCAGGTCGGCCGGATTGATGACGATGTCATCGACTTCATCGGCCTCGGGAATGATCGCCACGGTCGCCGCCGAGGTGTGGATGCGGCCCTGCGATTCGGTAGCCGGAACACGCTGTACGCGATGCGTGCCCGATTCGAATTTCAGGCGTGAGAACGCACCACGGCCGACCACGCGCGCCACCACTTCCTTGTAGCCGCCATGTTCGCCGGGGTTGTCCGATTCGATCTCGACCTTCCAGCCCTGGCGCTCGGCATAGCGGGCGTACATGCGGAACAGGTCGCCGGCGAAGATCGCTGCTTCGTCGCCACCGGTACCGGCACGCACTTCCAGGAACAGGTTGCCGTCGTCGCGTGGGTCGCGCGGCACCAGCAGCAATGCCAGTTCCTGCTCCAGCTCCTGCAGGCGCGCCTGCGCGGCCGCGATTTCCTCGTCGGCCAGTTCGCGCAGGTCGGGGTCGGCACGCATGCCTTCGGCCGCGGCCAGGTCGGCCTTGGCACGGGTTTCATCGGCCAGGGCGGTGGCGATCGGCTCAAGTTGGGCGAATTCGCGCGAAAGGTCGCGGAAACGGGTGTTGTCGGCGACCACATCGGGTTCGGCGAGCAGGCGTTCCAGTTCTTCGCGGCGCTCGGCCAGCGCTTCCAGCTTACGGCGCAGGGTCGGCGTCATCAGGTCTCACGGGTGGGTGGCGGTAACCCGGCGTGGCCGGGAACAGGCGCTCGGCGGCGCGGGTCAGGTCGGCGTCGCCGCTCAGCGCGGCCGCGCGCAGCGCAGCGGTCGGCGGATGCAGCAGGCGGTTGGTCAGGCCATGGGCAAGCAGTTCCAGTACTTCGTCAGCCGGCTTGCCGTTGGCCAGCTGCTGGCGTGCGCGCTCCAGCAGTTCGGTGCGGGTGGCTTCGCCAAACGCGCGCAGCTGCCGCAATGGCGCCTGGTGGGCGCTGGCCTGCTGCGTTTCGACGAAGCGCGACACCTGCAGGTCGATGATCGCCTCGGCCTCGGCGGCAGCCTCGCGGCGGCCACGGCGGTTGTCTTCCACCGCCCGCTCGAGATCGTCCACGGTGTACAGAAAGGCATCGTTGAGCGTGGCGACGTCGGCTTCGATGTCACGCGGCACGGCCAGGTCGAACAGCAGCATCGGCTTGTGCCGGCGCGTGCGCAGCGCCTTGGCCACCATCTCGCGATGGATCACCGGCTCGCGTGCGGCAGTGGCCGAGAACACCACGTCGGCCTCACCCAGGTGGCGGTCCAGTTCGGTCAGCGGCAGGGCCACGCCGCCGTGGCGGCTGGCCAGCTCCTGAGCATGGGCGAGGGTGCGGTTGGCGATCAGCAGCCGCCGCACCTTGCCCTCACTCAGGTGGCGTGCAGCCAGCTCGATGGTCTCGCCGGCGCCGACCAGCAGCACGGTGGAATCGTCCAGGCGCGCGAACGCGTTCTGTGCCAGCCGCACTGCGGCCGATGCCACCGACACCGGGTTGGCGCCGACCTGGGTATCGGTGCGTGCGCGCTTGGCCACCGAGAAGGTCTGCTGGAACAGCCGGTCCAGGCGCTGGCCAAGCAGGCCGTGGTCGCGCGCGGTCGACCAGGCATCCTTCACCTGGCCGAGGATCTGCGGTTCGCCCAGCACCATCGAGTCCAGCCCGGTGGCGACCCGGAACAGGTGGCGTACCGCTTCGGCATCGGCATGCTGGTACAGGTAGCCCTGCAGGTCGCCGGCCTGGGTATGCAGCCATTGGTCCAGCGCCTGTGCAGAGTCGGCCACCGCGTACAGCTCGGTGCGGTTGCAGGTGGACAGCAGCACCGCCTCGGCGATCTGCGGGGTATCGCGCAGCGAACCGAGCGCGCGCGGCAACGCCTCACCGGCGAAGGCTGCGCGTTCGCGCAGTTCCACCGGTGCGGTCTGGTGATTCAGTCCGAGCACCCACAGGGTCATTGTTCAGTTGCTTGCGATAAGCTGCTGGCCATTGGACGACATTTTAAGGCCCCGATGCCGACGATGCCCGCATTGATTCGCATCCCCAGTGTTCTGCTGCTGTCCCTGGCCTGCGGCCAGGCCCTGGCGGCGGTGCCGGCCAAGGCCCCCGTGCGGGCCCCGGCCACTGAGGAACTGGCGCTGGAACCGGTGATGGCCGGTGAATTCGCGCTGCAGGCCGGCAAGCTGGCCGAGGCCGCGCGCTGGTACCTGCAGGCCGCCCAGCAGACCGAGGGCGATGCCGGGCTGGCCGAGCGTGCGACCCGTATTTCCATGCTTGCCAACGATGATGCCAGCGCGGCCAAGGGCCTGGCCCTGTGGCAGCAGCGCGCCCCGCGCTCGCTGACCATGCGCAGCGCCGCCGGTGCGCTGGCCATGCGCCAGGGCGACGTGAAGGCGGCCCGCAGCGAACTGCAGGCGCTGCTGGCCGACCCTGACGAGCGTGGCTGGAAGTTTGCCCTGGCGGCCTTGATTGGTGGCGGCCGCGACCCGGCGGTGCCGGCGCAGGTGCTGGGCGAGCTGGTCGACGCCAACGCCATTCCGCCGAAGATCGAGGCCTGGCAGGAGTTCGGTCGCCTCGCCCTGCGCATGGACAAGCCCGAGCTGGCGCGGCGCATGATCGATGAAGTGGTCAAGCGCTTCCCCGAGGAACCGCGTGTGGCGCTGCTGCGTGCCAGCCAGCTGCAGCAGGCTGGCGAGACCGGCAAGGCGCTGTCGCTGCTGCACGATGTGGAGCCGAAGACCCGCCAGGACCCGGAACTGCGTAACGCGGTAGCCATCGCCTACGACAGCCTTGGCCAGCCGTCGGCCGCCGAGCGCGTGCTGGCGTTTGGACCGCAGGACGTGCAGACCTGGGGCATGCGCGCCTCGCTGCTGGCCAAGCAGGGCGACAAGGCCGCGCTTTCCAATCTCTACAACGAACTGTCGCGGCAGGCGGCCAAGCCGGACCCGGCGCAGCGCCTGCTGCTGGGCAAGATCGCCGAGTACCTGAAGCGTTATCCCGAGGCGGTTCAGTGGTACCACAGCGTGCCCGGCGGCGATGAGCTGAGCGAAGCGCGCCTGCGCGCAGCCAATGCCCAGGCCCTGGCCGGGCGCCTGCCGCTGGCGCTGGAAGAAGTGCATGCGATCCAGTCCGATGCGGTGGTCGACGACGACGTGCGCCGCGACGCCTACCTGCTGGAAGCCGAACTGCGCCAGCGCGCCGAGGACAGCGCCGGTGAACTGGATGCGCTGGCCCGCGGTCTGGCCGCTTACCCTGATGACAACGGCCTGCTGTACGCCCGTGCGCTCACCTGGGAACGCCGCGATGACATCCCGCGCGCCGAGGCGGATCTGCGCAAGATCCTGGTGACCGAGCCGGAGAACGTGCCGGCTTTGAACGCGCTGGGTTACACCCTGGCCGATCGCACCGGCCGCCTGCAGGAAGCACTGGAACTGATCGACCGCGCCCGCGTGGCCGAACCGGACAACGCCGCCATCGTCGACAGCTATGGTTGGGTGCTGTATCGCCTGGGCCGCAAGGAAGAGGCACTGGTGCAGCTGCGCCGGGCCTGGACCCTGGCCAAGGACCCGGAGATCGCTTCCCACGTTGGCGAAGTGCTGTGGGTGCTGGGCAAGCACGATGAGGCCCGTCATTTCTTCGAGGAAGCGGCCAAGCTCGACCCTGAAAACCGCGCGCTGCTGCGCGCCCGCGAGAAATTCAATCCATGAGTGTTTCCCTGATCCGGCCGCTGCTGTTGGCGGCCGCGACCCTGGCGGTCACCGCCTGCACCACCGTGGGCACCCAGAAGACCCCGGCGCCGGCCGTGGTCGAGATCGTGTCCGCCGAAGCCGCGCAGGCCGAGGCCGCGCGCGTGGCCGCGCTGCATGCGCAGCCGGACTGGGCCTTCCAGGGCCGGGTCGCGGTAAGCAAGGGCAAGGATGGCGGCAGTGGCCGCATCGACTGGAAGCAGGACGGCCGCCGCTACGTGGTCGAGTTGAGCGCACCGGTGACCCGGCAGAGCTGGAAGCTGACCGGCGATACCCATTCCGAGGCCGGCCGCCTGGAAGGGTTGGCCGGTGGCCCGCGTGACGGCGAGGACGCCCAGCAGCTGCTGCTGGAGGCTACCGGCTGGGATATCCCGGTCAACCAGCTGCCGGACTGGATCCGCGGCCTGGTAGCAGGCGACGCTGCCGGCCCCGAAAAGGTCGAGCGTGACGGCGAGGGCCGTCCGCGCCGCATGCTGCAGATGGGTTGGCAGGTGCAGTACCTGGACTGGTACCCGGCTGATGCCGGGCGCCCGGCCGTGCCGCGCCGGATCGAGGCCAGCAATGGCGACGCCAAGGTGCGCCTGCTGGTGGACCAGTGGGGGCAGGGCACGCCATGAGTGCCGGGCGCGACGACGCGGGCTGGTCCTGGTGGCCGGCCCCGGCCAAGCTGAACCTGTTCCTGCACATCACTGGCCGCCGTGCCGACGGTTACCACGAGCTGCAGACCGTGTTCCGCCTGCTGGACTGGGGCGACCGTATCGGCCTGCGCCTGCGTGAAGACGGTCAGGTGCGCCGTGAAGGCGAGGGCCTGGCCGGCGTGGCCGAGGCCGATGATCTGGCAGTGCGTGCCGCGCGCCTGCTAAAAGATGTGGCGAATGTCGCGCAAGGTGCGGACATCATCGTTGAAAAGCACGTTTCGGCGGGCGGTGGCTTTGGCGGCGGTTCGTCCGATGCCGCCACCGTGCTGGTGGTGCTGAACCGCCTGTGGCAGGCCGGTCTGGACGAGGACGCGCTTGCCGCGCTGGGCCTGCGCCTGGGTGCCGATGTGCCGGTGTTCGTGCGCGGGCGCAATGCCTGGGCCGAAGGGGTGGGCGAACGCCTGCAGCCGATCGAGCTGACGCCGGCCTGGTATGTCATCGCCGAACCCGGGGTTCATGTTCCCACCCCGGCCCTGTTTGCTGATCCGGATTTGACGCGCGACTGCCCACAGGCGAAAATAGACGACTTCGCTTCCGGCGCTCTGGTCGGGAACGTGTTCGAGCCGGTGCTGCGCCGCCGCGAGCCTGCCGTAGAGGCGGTGCTTGCCGCGTTGAGCGGTATTGGCCGGGCACGTTTGACCGGGTCCGGAAGTGGTTGTTTCGTCGAGTTCGATTCGCAGGCTGCCGCAGAGCAGGGGCGAGCGGAGTTGCCGAAGGAGTTGCGGGCAAGGGTGGCTGCGGGCGTTGCACGTTCGCCACTGCTGGATGCACTCGAGCAACACTGATTCATCAATGCAGGGGCGTCGCCAAGAGGCCCAAGGCACCAGGTTTTGATCCTGGCATTCGGAGGTTCGAATCCTCCCGCCCCTGCCAATGCGGCTGTGTCCGCGCCATCCAGCGCATCGACCGCGCGGGACGTGGAAACAACCGCGGTGTTGTCAGCAGCAGGGGCCGAAGCGGTCCTTGCCGCTACCGGATCCCCGCCACTCGTCCCCGCCCGAGACAATCATGATGCAAGAGTCCCCGAACCTGCTGGTCTTTTCCGGCAACGCCAACAAACGTCTGGCGCAGAACATCTGCAAGGAACTGGGAGTACGCCCGGGCAAGGCGCTGGTCTCGCACTTCTCCGATGGTGAAGTGCAGGTGGAAATCGAAGAGAACGTCCGCAAGCAGGACGTGTTCGTGATCCAGCCGACCTGTGCGCCGAGCGCGGAAAACCTGATGGAACTGCTGGTGCTGATCGACGCGCTGAAGCGCGCATCGGTGGCCAGCGTGACCGCCGTGGTGCCGTACTTCGGCTACTCGCGCCAGGATCGCCGCATGCGTTCCTCGCGCGTGCCGATCACCGCCAAGCTGGCGGCGAAGATGTTCAGCACCGCTGGCGCTGATCGCGTGCTGACCGTTGACCTGCACGCCGACCAGATCCAGGGCTTCTTCGATATCCCGGTGGACAACGTGTATGCGTCCCCGTTGCTGCTGGCCGACATCTGGCGCGCCTACGGCACCGAGAACCTGATCGTGGTGTCGCCGGACGTGGGCGGCGTGGTCCGTGCCCGTGCAGTGGCCAAGCGCCTCGACGATGCCGACCTGGCGATCATCGACAAGCGCCGCCCGCGCGCCAACGTCTCCACCGTGATGAACATCATCGGTGATGTCGAAGGCAAGACCTGCGTGATGGTCGATGACATCGTCGATACCGCCGGCACCCTGTGCGCCGCTGCCGCTGCCCTGAAGGCGCGCGGTGCGCTCAAGGTCGCTGCCTACTGCACCCACGCGGTGCTGTCGGGCCCGGCGGTGGACAACATCACCAATTCCCAGCTCGACGAGCTGGTGGTGACCGATACCATCCCGCTGAAGGACGCAGCGCGGGTGTGCAGCAAGATCCGCCAGCTGAGCGTGGCGGAAATGCTGGCCGAGACGATGCGCCGCATCGCCTTCGGTGAGTCGGTCAGCTCGCTGTACGTCGACTGATTTTTCGTCCCCGCCGGCAACGGCAGGGACACACCGGGCGCTTCTGGTCGCGGAAGTGCCTTCAACCGCCAAGTCGCAAGGCAAGGCAACAACTGAGTAGTCGAAAATGTCGAAGACCCATGAAATCAAGGTCACAAAGCGTGAACTGCAGCGTAAGGGTGCGAGCCGCCGCCTGCGTCACGCTGGTGTGATCCCGGCGATCGTGTACGGCGGCAACGCCGAGCCGGTCGCCATCAGCCTGGACCACAACGAAATCTGGCTGGCCCAGCAGAACGAGTGGTTCTATGCCTCGATCCTGGACCTGAACCTGGACGGCCAGGTGCAGAAGGTGCTGCTGCGTGACATGCAGCGCCATCCGTACAAGCAGCTGATCATGCACCTGGACTTCCTGCGCGTGAACGAGAACGAGAAGCTGACCGCTTCGGTTCCGCTGCACTTCATCAACGAAGACACCTCGCCGGCTGGCAAGGCTGCCGACGTCGTGGTCGCCCACGAACTGAAGGAAGTGTCCATCAGCTGCCTGCCGAAGGACCTGCCGGAGTCGATCGAAGTCGACCTGGGCGAGCTGAAGGCTGGCGACATCGTGTACCTGTCGGACATCAAGCTGCCGAAGGGCGTGGAAATCCCGGCGCTGGCGCTGGGCAAGGACCACGACGACGCCATCGTCACTGCCAAGCACGGCAAGGGCGAAGCTGCCGACGCTGAAGAAGCAGCGGCTGCCGAGTAATGCCTTCGCGGCGCCTGCCTTCGGGCAGGCGCCGTACTGGCATGTACCAGGAAGATCCAATGGCAGGATTGCGACTGATCGTCGGTCTGGGCAACCCCGGATCGGAGCACGCCCGGACCCGGCACAATGCCGGGTTTCATTTCGTTGAGGCCTTGGCTGAAAAAGCCGGCGCGCGCTGGAACGTGGACAGCAAGCTGTTCGGGGAGACTGCCAAGGTCGAGATCGCCGGGCAGACGGTGTGGCTGCTCAAGCCCGCCACCTTCATGAACCTCAGTGGCAAGTCGGTCACCGCCGCACAGCGGTTCTGGAAGATCGAGCCGGAAGAAACCCTGCTGGCCCATGACGAACTGGACCTGGCGCCCGGCGTGGCGCGGCTGAAGTTCGACGGTGGCCACGGTGGCCAGAATGGCCTGCGCGACACCATCCGCCTGCTCGGCCACGGCAAGTTCCACCGCCTGCGCGTGGGCATCGGCCATCCCGGCCACAAGGACCGCGTGGTGGGCTGGGTGCTCGGCCGTCCCTCCAAAGACGACGAAGTGCTGATTTCGCGCGCCATCGACGATGCGATCGACGTGCTGCCGCTGGCGGTGCAGGGCGATTTCAGCGAAGCGATGAAGCGGCTGCACACCCCGAAATAATTGGCCCGGTAGGTACCGACCGTTGGTCGGTACGGAGAATGATTGGAAAAGCAGCGCCCATGTTGCTGCTTCCCCAATCACTTTCACCCCAGAGAGCTGTCACCCATGGGTATCAAATGCGGCATCGTCGGCCTGCCCAACGTCGGCAAGTCGACCCTGTTCAACGCGCTGACCAAGGCGGGCATCGCCGCGGCCAACTTCCCGTTCTGCACCATCGAGCCGAACGTCGGCATCGTGCCGGTGCCGGATCCGCGCCTGAACGAGCTGGCAGCGATCATCAACCCGCAGAAGGTCATCCCGACTGCGGTCGAGTTCGTCGACATCGCCGGCCTGGTCGCCGGTGCCGCTAGCGGTGAAGGCTTGGGCAACAAGTTCCTGGCGCACATCCGCGAAGTCGATGCGATCACCCACGTGGTGCGCTGCTTCGAGAACGCCGACGTCATCCACGTCAACAACAAGGTCGACCCGATCTCGGATATCGAAACCATCGATACCGAACTGGCGCTGGCCGACCTGGACAGCGTCGAGAAGGCACTGAACCGTGCCGAGCGCGCCGCCAAGGGGGGTGACAAGGACGCGGCGGCGCGCAAGCCGGTGCTGGCCAAGCTGCAGGCGGCGCTGTCCGACGGCAAGTCCGGTCGTTCGGTCGGCCTGGACGAGGAAGAGAAGGCGCTGGTGCGCGATCTGTTCCTGCTGACCCTGAAGCCGGTGATGTACATCGCCAACGTGCTGGAAGACGGTTTCGAGAACAACCCGCACCTGGATGCCGTGCGCGCGCATGCCGCCGCTGAAGGCGCGCAGGTGGTGCCGGTGTCGGCCGCGATCGAAGAAGAGCTGTCCCAGCTCGACGACGAAGACCGCGATACCTTCCTGGCCGACCTGGGCCTGAGCGAGCCGGGCCTGAACCGCGTGATCAACGCGGCCTACAGCCTGCTCGGCCTGCAGACCTACTTCACCGCTGGCGTGAAGGAAGTGCGTGCTTGGACCGTGCGCAAGGGCGCCACCGCCCCGCAGGCTGCCGCTGTCATCCACACCGACTTCGAGAAGGGCTTCATCCGCGCTGAAACCATCGCGTATGACGACTTCATCAAGTACAAGGGCGAAGCCGGCGCCAAGGAAGCGGGTCGCCTGCGCCTGGAAGGCAAGGAATACCGCGTGCAGGAAGGCGACATCCTGCACTTCCGCTTCAACGTCTGATCCAGCGGTAACGGATCGATCCCGAACGCCCCGCCTTGTGCGGGGCGTTCGCGTTTCTGGAGATGGACAAAAAAACACCACGTTGCGAAACGCTTGCGGTGTGATGTTCGCCGGCACTTGTCCACAGCAAACTCCCATCGCTTTCCACGTCGGATGTGGAAAACCGCGCGGCGGCCTGTAGAGCCGAGCCCACGCTCGGCTCAGGTTGGCATCAGCCGAGCATGGGCTCGGCTCTACAAGGCTTGCCCGTGTGGCGTGGACAAATTTTCACCACGCTCCGAAACGCCTGCAGCGCAACACTCGCGCCCACTTGTCCACATCAAGTTCCCATGGCTTTACACGTGCTGTGTGGAAAACCGCGGCAATGCCTGGACAAAAAAGCACCATGCCTTGAAACGATTGCCGTGCATGGCTCGCGCCCGCTTATCCACACCAAACCCCCATCGCTTTCCACGCGCGATGTGGAAAACCTGCGGAGCTACGCCTGGCTCAACGCCGGGTGGCGGGCGGAACGGTCGGCTGCGCGCTTGCCACGGCGTCTGCATTGACGGTGATCTGTACCCGCTCGGCATAGCGCGCCGAGGGGTGCGCAATGGAACGGCCCGACAGCAGCGAGCATCCAACAACGGACAGGCAGGTGGCCAGCAGCAGTACAGCGGTGATGAGCTTCATTGGATTCTTCCGGTGTGGAGGTCGTTGTAGGTTGCGCCGAATGTCCAGCCTCCACCGCAAGGTGGCGCCGGAACCGGGCGCATTGGGCGCGCGAATGGTTGCTCGCATGCGGCACTGTCGTACGATGGATCAACATCGCCTCGCAATACTCACGCGGCAACCGCGCAAGGATACTCGGCAGAATCCCATGTTCAGTCACATCACCGTCGGTACCAACGATCTTGATACAGCGGCCATCTTCTACGATGCCCTGCTGACTCCGCTCGGCATGCGCCGCCGTCCGGTCACGCCTGATGGTGGCCCGGCCGCGGCATGCTGGGTGACGGCGCACGCTGCGCTGCCGCGCTTCTACGTCTACGCGCCTTATGACCGTGAACCGGCAAGCCATGGAAACGGCAGCATGGTGGCGTTCCTCGCGCCCTCCGCGGACGCGGTGGATGCCGCCCATGCGGCAGGCCTCGCTGCCGGCGGCACCGACGAGGGCGCGCCAGGATTGCGGCCGCACTACGGTGCTGGCTACTACGGTGCGTATCTGCGCGATCCAGATGGCAACAAATGCCACATCGTCCATCGTGGAGACCTGGCCTAGAGCGCGCGCAGCACGGGTGCTGCGATGGCGGCACCCGTCACTGCCGGATTCCCGGCCAGTTACTGGATATCCCCGTACGAACAACCGACCGCGACCCAGCCGGGAGAGTAGCTGAGGTCCACCAGCACGCGGACGTTGCGGTTGTTGCTCAACGCTTTGCGGTAGTCCATGCCTTTCCAGCCGTATGTGGCTTCCATCGCCGCCTGGTCGGGGCGCGCGGACATGCCGCCGATGCGATCGACGATCTTCCTGCCGTGCGCCAGTTCTTCGCCGAGTGGAACACGGAATGCCAGGTGCATCTCGGTCGTGCTGGACATGTTGACCAGATCCGAGGTTTCGCCCCAGGCCCTGACGGGCGTCTCGCTGTTCCACAGGATGAGTGCGGAATCTCCGCCGACCTCACTGTGCACGAAGTCCTGCACCTGTTCGGCGTTGATCCGTTCTACAAAGCTGCTCACTTCCTCAGCGGAGAGCTTGCACTCGATCAGGCGCGACAGCGTGGATGCCGTGCTTTCCTGAGCCTGGGTGAGGGCAGGCGCAGACAGGGCCAGCAGTGCAGCGGCGATGGTTCCAATCCTGATGTTCATGGCATTCCTGGAGGTGTGGGTTCAAGAATCGGACGCTGCGGTAGAGCGGCCGTGCATCTGGCAACGGCGATGCGTACAGACAGTCGCAAAGCGATCAGCGCCCGGCCTCTCATCGAGGTGCGTTGCCGTCGGCAGCGCCCTCTGCCGGCGCAGAGGCTGCGCTGGGGGCGGCGACCGTCGCGGTCGCAACCGAAGGCAGGTATCCCTCGCGGCAGACGGGATTCACCACGCGCTCCCAACCGCCAGAGCCCGAACAGCTGAAGCACCCTGAGACGAAGGCCGGAAGCATGAGGCAGGCCAGAAGCCTTGCAAAGCATCTGATGCGCGGTCCTTGCATGTGCTGCTCCTGCGGGCTGCCTTGCGGTAAATGGCCAAAGAGCGCTGCCATCTGCAGGATTGTATGGGGGCTCTTTGCTGTGCACCAATCCGGACCGCTGTCCGGGCATCCCTGCCCGGTGCTTCCCTGTACCGCGTCCCTTCAACACCAGAGGCTGTGGTGCAACCCGCTACCAGCGATAGGACACGCCGAGCTGCGCGCCGATATCGCGGAAGCCCATGCCACCGCTCTGCCGGCTGATCTCGCCCCAGCCCCGCCAGCCACCGGAAAGATTCAGCTGCACACCGGCCTTGGCTTCGTAGATGTCGCGCGGCAGCTGCCGCTGCAACCGCTCGCCGTCCATTGCCAGGCCCGCACCGTTGCCTCCGGACCACCAGTTCACCGCAACGAACGGCTGCACCTGTCCTTCACCCTGTGTCAGTGAACGCGTGTACAGGCGCATGCCGACGCGCGTGGTGGTGCTGTCCTTGTCGCGGCCTTCAACGACCGTACCATTGGCTTCGACCACGGCGTCCGCATCGTAGCGGCTGTGCAGCACCTGCAGCTGTGGTTCCAGGTAGATGCCACGCGCTGCGCTGCGCTGCAGCGGCAGCACATAGCCGGCCTCGGCCGAGGCTGTCCAGCTGTGCGATCGGTAGCGTTCCTTCTGCAGGCCTTCGCCCTGCACGCTGTTGCGGAAGCGGCCGTACTGCAGCCAGCCATCCACGTAGGCGCCGCCGTCCATGCGCGCATCCTGCAGCCACGTTGCATACAGGCCGATGCTGCTGCCAATGACCTCGCCCCGTGCTGTGTAGCCGGTCACCTGAGACCGGCTGTCATTGCGTGCCCGGCCCTGGCCCGCCATGACGCCCAGCTGCAGTTGGCCACCGGCATTGGCCTCGAAGCGGCGACCGACGCCCAGCAGGACGCTGCTCAGTCTGCTGTCCACATGCACCTGCTGGCCGCGGCCATGGCTGTCGGGTTGGCTGCTGCGCACCTGGGCCCATGCGATGGCGTTGCCGTCATCGTCGGCTGCAGTGGCGGGATCGCCGCTACGGTCATGCAGGCTGTGCCGGAACATGCCCAGCGCGGCGTTCTGGTTGGCCAGGTATGCAGCGGGTTCAGGGCGCTCCACGCGCGGTGGTTCAGGAGGCAGCGGCGGGTCGATCGGCGGCTGCACCGGCGGATCGATGGGGGGGCGCGGCGGATCCACTGGCGGATCGATTGGCGGGGTCGGCGGGTCGATCGGCGGATCGGGTGGCAGCGGCGGGTCGACCGGCGGCACATATTCCGAGCGCAGGTACCAGTTGCCATCATCGGGGGTGGAGATGCCGCCCTTGAACAGGAAGTAGTCGTAGGCCCCCGCGACTGCACGCCCGTGCAGAGTAAACTGCGCATCGGACTGGCCGCTGACGCTGATCAGGCGGATGCCTTCGCGGGTGAGCGCGCCTGCACCGCCCGCGTTGCGTACGCTCACGGTGGCTGTGCCACGGCTGTCGCCCTCGATCACCAGCTGGTCGCCCAGCGATGCATCGTCACCCAGTGCGCGGTTGAACAGCCACTGCCCACCGTTGCCGACGTAGTCGCCGGTTACGGTCACGGTCTTGAAGCCGTCGGCCCCGGGCGCAACGAAGGCGATGGTGCCAGCGTGGTCCAGGGTGGCGACGCTGGAGTCGGCGCGCACGTCCCACTGGCTGCTGCCATCGATCGCCAGCTGCGCGACCTGGTAGCCCGATGCATTGCGCAGCGCGCCGCTGAACCGGGTGCCGTTGCGCAGCGTCATCCGCACGTTGGCGGTCGCGCTATCGACGACCACATCGCCGGTCAGGCGACTGTTGTCAGCGGTGAACAGAATGTCCGCGGTGGCGACCGAGCTTCCGTCGGTGAACACCGTATCGCTGACCCGCAGCAGGCGGCCATCGTCGAGTTCGCCTTGCTGGCGGGCGACGACATCGGTGTTGTTGAGTGTCAGTTCGTGGTTGCTGCCCTGCAGCCACAGCGCGGGGCCGTCCTCGGTCTGCAGCTGGCTGTTGTTGAATACCAGGCGGTTCCAGTACGGCCCGAACGCAGTGAGGTAGGAGCGGTAGGCTCCAGAGTTCGCGCCCTGCGCATGGATGCGCAGGCCATCGGCAGTGAGCTTTGCGGTGTTCATCTGCACGATGCCGAACGAGGAGGTGCCGCGCGTGGTGATCGAACCTCCCTGCAGTTCTGCATCCGCCGTGCTGCCACCCAGGAACACGCCACCGCCGCCGTTGCCGTACGTGGTGATGTCCAGGTCTTTGGCCCGGATCCGCGAATACGGTGTTGGCGGATTGCTGCCTGAAGCGCGCAGGCCGTACACGCCCGCGCCATGGGTGTCGATGCTGCCCCCGGTGATCGTCGCGGTTCCACCCCAGACGTCCACGCCATGGCCGTAGCCATTGTCACCGAAGGTGCTGATCACCGTATCGGTCATGTCGGCCAGCGAGTCGGCGCCCGACAGCCACACGCCGGAGTTGCCATCGCGCACGGTGAAGTGGGCGCCGTGGGTGGTCAGCTTGCCCCAGCTGTTGACGTTGACACCGTAACCGCCAACGGTCTCGAAGCGGCCGCCAGTGATGTCACCGCTGGAGTACACCCGGTTCGCACTGTTTCCCAGCAGACGGATGCTGCCGCCATTGGCAGTGGCACGGCCACCTTCAATCTGCAGCGTGCCGCCGTTGTAGATGTCGAAGTAGCCATTGCTCGTGTCCACGTCGCGCAGTGACAGCACGCTGCCGCTGCCGCTGGCCGACAGGCGGCCACTGGAACCGTTGCTGGCTTCGGCGAAGGTCATGGACAGCGCGTCCAGCGACAGCAATGCGCCGCCCTCGGCGTAGACACCACGGTTGGCACCATTGCTGATCGTGGTGCCCGACACGTGCAGCTCACTGCCGCGGCCACTGGAGTAAAGGGCATGCCCCTCGCTGCTCACGCTGCCGCCATTCAACCAGAGCTTGCCGCCGTTGGTGGCATTGACCGTGCCGTAGCCGGAGCTGTTGCGATAGGCATCGATGACCAGGTTGTTGGCCCGGATGACACTGCCTGCCCCACTTGCATTGAGTGCATAGCCAGCGTTGTCGGTGACATTGCCGAGCTGGATGTGGCCGCCTTCAATCAGCACGGTACCGCCCGCCATGGCCTGGATGCCACTGCCCCCGTGGGTGATGTCGATGCGGCTGCCATCGATCGTGGCAGTGCTGCCGGCTCCATTGACATCCAGTGCGAAGCCGCCACCCGAGTGCAGCAGGCGGTCGTCCGCACCCAGCTGCAGCGATTCGCCATTGACGACCTTCAGCGGGCCTTGCAGCTCCGCTGCCTGCACGGGCAACGCCGCCCACAACGCAGTGGCAAGCAGGCTGGGAATCACGGGATGGCGCGCCACGCGCGCGCAGTCAGGCGCACGGCGCTGCCGTGTGGGGGAGGCATTCATGCTGATGGATTTCCTGTGGCAGGGCGCAGCGCGGCTGCGCGGACGGGCGCGGCGAAGCCGCGTCGCTGCGGAAGCCACACGTGACGGCGCCTGCAGGCGCCATCAGGCTTCCGCCCCCCACGGCGATGCAGCAACTGCCTGCGAGCGCACCGTGGCGGGATGTCTCCAGCCTAGAAATCGGCGCTGTCCGATGGAATCAGGCGTTTCCTAAAGCCATTGCAGGTCCCGGCCCAAGACCTGCAGGGTTCAGCCGGGAGCAGGCCTCAGGCGAACAGCGAGGCCTGCAGGCAGTACTCGATCAGCGCCTGGTCGCTGTCCACGCCGAGCTTGCGCATCGCGCTGATCTTCTGCGTGCTGACGGTCTTGGCGCTGCGCTGCAACTGCCGGGCGATGTCGCTGACGCTCATGCCGCCAGTGAACAGCCGGATTACTTCCAGTTCGCGCGGCGACAGCCGGGCCCGCAGGGTATCGGCATCGGCCGGATCGCCGGCCGCGATCGGCAGCAGGCCCGATGGCCGGTAGACGCGGTCGGCCAGTACCACCCGCAGTGCCCGCACCAGGCTGCCCAGGCCATGGCTCTTGAGCACCACGCCGCCGGCGCCAGCGGCATACATTGCCGCCACCAATGACGGGTTGGACACCATCGTCAGCACCAGCAGGCGGGTGTCCGGGAAGCTGCGCCGCAGGAACGAGATCAGCTTGATGCCGTCGCCGAAATGGTCAGCACCGGGCATGCTGTAGTCGGTGATCACCGCCTGCGGCCGGGTGCGTGTCATCAGGTCGATCAACGTGGCAGGGTCGGCGGCTTCGCCCACCACTTCCAGGTCCAGCTCGGCGGCAAGGACGTCGCGGATGCCGGCAAGCACGATCGGATGGTCGTCGGCGATGAGGATCCGTGTGGTCATGGCGAACTCGGGGTGTCAGGAGGGGAGGGAGAGGGGGTGCCCAGCAGGGGCTGCAGCAGCAGCTGCAGCCGCCGCTGGAACGCGGCCAGCGGTCCAGCCAGCTCTGCCAGGCCACTGCCCTGCGCGATGCGCTGTTCGATCAGCAGCCCGCTGTCCACCAGCGCAGGTGCGCCGACGATGACCAGCGCGCCACGGATGCGGTGCAGTACCTGCGCCACGCGTCCGGGATCGGCCTCGGTGATCGCCTGGCGCAGGCTGTCCAGATCGGCCTGCATGGTCTGCACGAACAGCACCTGCATCTTCGTGGGAACCTGCAGGGGAGGATCATCTTCGCCTGTCGTGGCCGGCGCAGGAGCGTCGATCGGCGATGGCTGCGTCTGTTCGGTCGTGATCCGGAGCAACAGGCGCTGCAGCGCTTCGAGGGTGATCGGTTTCACCAGTACGCCCTGCATGCCGGATTCCTGGCAGCGCTGGCGTTCGGCAGGGTCGGCATTGGCCGTGGCGCCGTAGATCGGCACATCGACATTACGGGTGCGAAGCGCGCGTGCCAGGCCATACCCATCCAGCCCGGGCATGTTCAGATCGGTCAGTACCAGCCCGAATGCCCCTTGCTGCCAGTAGCCCAGTGCTTCGTGGCCATCACTGGCGACCACGGCGCGGCAGCCGAGCCGTTCCAGCTGATCGCGCAGGATCGCCTGGTTGATGGGATTGTCCTCGGCCACCAGCACCTGCAGGTCGAAGCGCCGTGGTGCCGGCAGGCGGCCTTCGGCACTGGCCGCCAATGGCTGACCGCTGGCGGCCGCCAGTGCGATCACGATCGCATCGAACCGATGCAGGCCCACCTGCCATGCGCCGGCCAACAGCTGAGGTCGCACACTGCCTTCGCGGCAGGCGATCACATGTGGGCCACCGCCAGCGTCCGGCAAGGCTCCATCCAGTACCACATCGAGCAGGACGGAGGCCGATGCCTCACCAGCTGCACGCTCCTCCCGGTACACGTTCGCATGCGCGCCACGTTGCTGCAGGCGCTCGCACAGTGACTGCACCAGTTCGCGGACGCTGCCACGGACCTGCACCTGCAGGGTGGGGGGCAACTGGGGTGCGGGCGACTGCTGCGGATCCGGTGGCGCCGTCGGCAATGGCAGTTCCACACTGAAGCTGCTGCCCAGGCCGCTTTCGCTGACCACGCGCAGGTGACCATCCATCAGTTCGGCAAGATGGGCGCAGATGGCCAGGCCCAGGCCGGTCCCCCGCATGGCATCGGTGCCGGGATTGGCCTGGAAGAATGGCTCGAACAGATGCGACTGGTGTTCGCTGGCGATGCCGATACCGGTATCGGTCACCTGCCACTGCAGCCAGCAGCGCTGGTCCTGCCAACGCACCGATCCGCGTACAACGACGCGTCCACTGTCGGTGAACTTCAGTGCATTGCTGATCAGGTTGTTGAGTATCTGGCGGATCCGTGCGGCGTCCCCGCACAAGGACGCTGGCACGTCGGCATCGATGCAGGCATAGAACTGCAGTCCCTTGTTCGCTGCCGCAGCGGCATAGGAGTCCAGTGCGTCCTCTGTCAGCCGTACCGGATCGAACGGGCTTGGCTCCAGGCTGAGTTGCCCGGCCTCGGCCTTGCTGACGTCGAGGATGTCGCTGATCAGCTGCATCAGGGTCGAAGACGAGCGCTGGATGGTGGCCAGATAGTGCTGCTGCCGCGCGTCCAACGGTGTCAACCCGAGCAGTTCGAGGGTGCCCAGCACGCCATACAGCGGGGTGCGGATCTCATGGCTCATCGTCGCCAGGAACTGGCTCTTGGCGCGGTTGGCCTGGTCGGCGGCGCGCCGCGCCTGCTGCAGCACCTGCTCGGCTTCATGCTGGCTGCTGAGATCGATGAACAGGCAGAGCACCGCCGGCTCACCGCGATAGCGCGCTGGTGTCGCTTTCACCAGCAGGTGACGGCCGTCGGGCGTGTTGTAGGCCAGGCCATCACCAAGCGTGGTGCCGCCGGCAGCCATCACGCTGCGTCGCCAGGGGCCATGCCACCCGCCGCCGAGGTGATCTTCACCCAGCCAGCTGCGGGCCAGCGCGTTGTCCAGCAGCACGTTGCCGTCGGCGCGCCGCAGCAGGCACAGCCCGATCGGTGCATTGTCCAGGATGGTGCGGCTGAAGGCCTCGCTTTCCAGCAGGCGCGCGTGGTTGCTGCGCAATGGCTCGATGACCGATCGGCGATATGCACGCAGTACCAGCGTGCCGCCCAGCGCCAGCAGCAGGGCGACCAGCACAGCCCCCAGCAACGGGCCCTGCGGATGCTGGAAGATCTGGCGCCAGCTTACGTGGTAGACCGCCAGCCAGCCGCGTTCGCTGCGCATGAGAAAGCGCAACCCATCCAGGCCCGCCTGCCAGGAGGTGCCGGCGTCGCTGATGTCAGCACCGTCCCCCAGCAGCCGCCGGCCGCTGGCATCGAACAGCGACAGTCGCTGGAATACCGGGACGCCCAGCACCTGCCGATAGTCGTCAACGCGCCCGGGGTCGAGCAGGCAGGCCAGTGCGGCCAGTGAGCCTTCCTCCGTCTGTCCCCACAGGCGTGCGTCCTGCGGGGCATGGGCGATGGCCAGCAGCCGGGTCTGCCGATCTCGCCAAGGCACCGCAACCCAGGCGATGCTGCCGCGCTGCAGGCTCGGTTGGGCACCCAGTACACGGTGGATGTCGGCAATTGCCGGGCGCAGGTGATGCGGGCTGTTCTGGCTTGCGTCTGCGCCGGTCATCTGTACCGGCGCCAGCAGCCCACGCGTACCCTGTCCATCGACCAGCAGGCACTGTGGCGGAGGGTAGTGCGAGGCCGACCAGAAGGATCCGTAGAAGCGCAGGAAGCGGTCGCCCAGCTCGGTGGGTGCCGGGGAGCGGGTGCCTTCGTCGCCGATCAGGGCGAAATCGGCGAACAGGGGCCCGCGTTGCAGCTCCACGCTGGCATCGGGTATCGGTTGCCCGCGTGCACCGACATCATGCAGCCGCCACTGGCGCAGGAAGCGTTCCTGTTCAAGCAGCGTGCCGTCGAGACGGCGGAAGTGGTACTCGATCTTGCTGCGCTCTTCGCGCAGCAGCTGCGTGCCGGTGGACAGCAGCAACCCGGCCTGCAGGGTGGCCAGCACCACCACGCCGATCAGCAGGGCATGGACACGCAGGGAACGGCGAGCGAGTCGGCGTACGGGAGCGGCCTCGGCCGGCATGGCAGGTCTCGAAGCAGTGGGCGGTCAGCGGCAACGCGAGGCGACGGGCGAGTGCCTGACGCTACTGCACAGACAGGATCATCAATGCCGCTTGATGGAATTGTGAAGCCGTTGTGGAGCAGGCTTCAACGCAGGACGGCCCGTGGCGTTTCATCCGCGTGCGGCGCATCGTCGTCCAGCAGCCGGGTGAACTCGTCCGAAGGCAGCGCCTGCGAAATCAGGAAGCCCTGCACCTGGCTGCAGCCGAGCCGACGCAGCACGGCCAGGTCGGCATCGCTTTCCACCCCCTCGGCCACAATGGTCAATCCCAGCTGGTTGGCCAGCGCGATGATCGTTGACAGGGTCAGGTGCAGGGCCGGATCGCGGGCGCAGCCGCTGACCAGCGCGCGGTCGATCTTGACCTCGGTAAAAGGCGTGTTGACCAGGTTGTGGACCGAACTCAAGCCCTGCCCGAAATCATCCTGGGCCAGGCCGAAGCCCTTCATGCGCAGGCGGCAGGCACCGGCATAGAAGTCACTGACGTGTCGCGTGGTGCTGTTCTCCATCAATTCGAAGCACAGTTCGCCCGGCGTGCCACCCAGTGCCAGGGTCAGCGCCAGCAGCTCATCGGGCAGATCGGACTGCTCGAGCAGATGGGGCGGCAGGTTGATGGAAACCGGCACCCGGAAGCCCTGCCTGCGCCAGCGCGCCTGCGCTTTGATACTGGCCGTGAGCATCATCCGCAACAGCTCGCCTTCCAGCCCATGGCGGCACATCGCTGGCAGGAAGCTGCCCGCTGCCAGCGTTCCCAACACGGGATGGCGCCAGCGCACCAGCGCCTCGGCAGCGACCACCCGCCCGGACTGCAGCGACTTCTTCGGTTGGAACCAGGCCGTGAGACTGCCATCGGCCATCGCCTGGCGCAGTTCCCGTGCGTCGGGTTCGGGCCGCACGGTTGCCTGCATGGATGAGGCATCCAGCGACGGTCGCGCCTGTGCCAGCGCTTCGAACAGGGTATCCACGTCGGCGGCTGCGACAGGCTTGGGCAGCAGGCCGATCACATCCAACCCCAGCGATTCGGCCATCAACCGTGCCGAAGTCATCATCCGCCGTGGTGCGGCGCTGACCACCGCAAGGCGGGGTGGGCGCGGCTGGGCCGCCAGTGCCTGGATGAACTGAATGCCGTCCTGGCCGGGCATCAGCAGGTCGCTCACCACCAGATCGTAGGGCTGGCACGCACACAGCGCGATGGCGGCGTCCACGTCTTCGCAGGCGTCGACCTGCACTCCCGCGCGGTTGCCGAACAGATTGGCAAGGAAGCCGCGTTGGAACGGCTGGTCCTCCAGGATCAGGACACGCTGGGTCATGCGGGGTCTCCTTGGCGCAGTGCGGTGAGTGCCTTGCGCAGGCGGGCGATGTCGATGGGTTTGCTCAGGTAGCCCTGCATGCCGCTGGCCAGGCAGCGCTCGCGTTCCTCGGCGGTGGCATTGGCGGTGGCGCCGATCACCGGCACTGGATTGCCGTCCTCACGCAGCTGGCGTGCAAGCGCATGGCCATCCATGCGCGGCATGTTGATGTCGGTCACCACCAGGTCGAAGGCCTGCTCGCGGCACAGCGACAACGCTTCCACGCCGTCCTGGGACAGCGCCACCGTGCATCCCAGGGTGCGCAGCTGCTCGGCCAGGATCACCCGGTTGATCGGATTGTCCTCGACCACGAGTACGCGCAGGTCCAGCGGGATCGGTAGTGTCGCGCGCTCGGCTTGCGGCAAGGCCGCACGCTGTTGCTGCAAGCGGGCGAGGGCATTGCCGATCGCAGTCATGCCATGCAGGGTCACCACCAGGCTGCCGTCGGCCGCTTCGCTGGGCTGTTCACCACCCTCGATCGACGCCACCACGCGAGGGCCCGTCCAGGCCAGTGGCATTGCGGCTTCGCCATCCATCAGGATCGCGCCGTCATGGTCGAGCAGGGTGGGGTCGCCCTGCAATGGCTGCGCATTGGCACCCCAGCGGCGCAGCCAGCCGCACGCGCTGTCGACCAGTTCGCGGTCGCGGCCGCGTACCAGCACCGGAGGCTCGGGGTTGAGTACGGGCCCGTCCTCTGCAGCGGCCAACACCGGCAACGGCAGGCGCACGCTGAAGCTGCTGCCCAACCCCGGCTCGCTGACCACCTGCAGTTCGCCACTCATCAGGCGTACCAGGCGGTCACTGATGGACAGCCCAAGGCCAGTGCCCTGTGCACTGGCCGCACCCCGCACCTGGCGGAATGGTTCGAACAGGCGCGCCTGCTCTTCCGCAGCGATGCCCACGCCGGTATCGGTGACCTGCCAGACCAGTACGCTCGATTCAGCTTCGCGCTGCACCTGGCGCACGCGCAGTACCACCCGGCCGTGCTCGGTGAACTTGATGGCGTTGCTGAGCAGGTTGCCGAGCACCTGGCGGATCCGATCGGCATCGCCGAGCACGCGTGTCGGCAGGCGGGGGTCGGTGCACACCAGGATCTGCAGCCCCTTGCAGGTGGCCGAGGCCGCGAAGCTGCGCAGCACGCTTTCAGTCAGTTCGCGCGGTGAGAACGCCGCCGGTTCCAGGCTGAGCTGGCCGGACTCGATCTTCGAAACATCCAGCACATCGCTGATCAGCTGCAGCAGCACCGACGACGAGCTTTCGATGGTGCGCAGGTACTGTGACTGGCGCGGATCCAGCGTGGTATGGCCGAGCAGCTCAAGCGTGCCGAGGACGCCGTACAACGGAGTGCGGATCTCATGGCTCATGGTGGCCAGGAAAGCGCTCTTGGCCTGGTTGGCTGCATCAGCGGCCTGGCGTGCGGAGGAGAGTGCGGCCTGCGCCTGGCGATGGCGTGAGATGTCGTGGAAGACGCACAGCAGTACGTCGTCGCCCTGGTAACGGCAGGCGGCGTGCAGCACCTGCAGCTGGCGGCCATCGCGGGCAGTGAATTCCAGGCCATGACCACGCTCACCGGCATGCCCGCGCCACGGTGCCTGCCAGTCGCTGTCTGCGCCTTCCTCGCCCAGCCAGTCGCGCAGCACCTGGTTGCAGAGCAGCAGATGGCGGTCGCTGCGACGGAGGACGCAGATACCGGCCGGCGCCATGTCGATCACCGTTGAACTGAAGTCCAGGTTCTCCAGCAGGCGACGGTGCTGCTGCAGCGCCGGCTGGATGAGCTGACGGTCGACCCGATGCCGCAGCAGGCGCAGGGCGACACCCGCAAGCAGCAGCAACAACGTGCAGACCAGCAGCGGCACCGCCAGGTCACCCAGCAGCAGTGGCGGCGGCAGATGGTAGACCAGCCGCCAGCCATCATTGCCAACGCTCTTCACCAGGGCCACGCCGCGCGGCAGCCCACCGCTCCATAGCGTGCCGAAGCTGTCGTCCTGGCGTTGCCGCAGTGTGTCCCAGCCTGCACTGTCCAGACGGGGCGCCTGGCTGGACAAGGCCGGAGACCCTTCCCGGTCGAGCAGTGCATAGCCACCGATGCCCTGGCCATCGATCATGCCTGCGGCGGCGGCATCGTCGAGCAGGAGCAGCAACCACTGCATCGGGCGCGGGCCCGCCTGTACCGGCTGGGCCAGCGCCACGCCGGTTTCGCCCGGGCGCATCCAGTACACGGGGTCTGCGCCGTCGAGGCTGCCGCCGCGGGCCTGCAACGCGCGCAGTGACGGCAGCTGGGCGAGCTCTACATCGATCGCTGCACCGGCCAACCCGTGAGCGCCGTCTGCATCGATCAGCAACAGCCGTGTCTGCAGCGCCTGCAGCGTGTTCTCCGCGCGTGCTGAAAGCAGCATGCATTGGCCCGGCTGGCCTCCAGGCCCATCCAACGGAATCCGGCGCACGCCTTCGCCTTCGCCTGCTGCCGTCTGCGCGGCCGGGGCGCCCTTCACTACGGAATCGCCGAGGTAGCGCAGCAGGGCTTCGCGCTGGTCGAAATAGATCTGCGCCTTGTAGGCGGCAGCGTTCATTTCACGGCGATGAGTCGAGATGTCCTCGGTGAACGCTGTAAGCAGATAGAAGCCCGCTGCAGCCGCCAGGCAGATGAACACGCACACGGTCAGGCAGCGCAGCAGCACGGATGCGGTGGTTGGCGGCGCAACGGGCGGCAGCGAAGGGCGGGGAATCCGGAACATGGACCGATGCTAGAGATCGCTGCCGAAGTGACGGAATCAGCTGTTTCCTAAAATCCCCAGCGGGCCGGCCCTGGCCGCGCTCCCGCGCTGGCTCCATTCAGGCAGCGCAAAAAAGAAACCCCGCCGAAGCGGGGATCTTCCGGAACGGTACCTGCGGCAGCTTACAGCGCACTGCCGCCGAACTTGTGCGTGTACTGCAGGTTGATCGTGCGGCCGATGCTGTCGAACCAGGACACGTCGTAGTACGGATACGCGGTGTACGAGGCGTCCTTCGGCGGCATTTTGTTGAACACGTTGACCACCGACAGCGACAGGCGCGAGTGGTCGTCGAAGCGGTACTGCAGCGACGCGTTGTAGCGGTAGGTTGCCTTGATGTACGGGCTGTCACCGCTGTCCCACTTGAACACCTGGTCGTAGCTGTCCGAGGTCGGCAGCTTGCCCAGGCGCGAACCGTAGACCGTGGCCGACCATGCAGCCTTCTCCCAGGTCACGCTCAGGCTGGTCTTGGTGCGCGGGATGTCGAAGTTGCTGTTGACCGCGAACTGGTCCTGGATCGGATCACCGGGGTAGCGCTGGAAGTCGTGCTTCTTCACCCAGGTGTGGGTGCCGTTGAGGATGAAGTCACCGATGCCGGTCTGCAGGCGGTAGCGCAGGCCGATGTCGATGCCGGAGGTCGATTCGCGGGCGACGTTGATCGGGGCGACGCGCACGCCGTACAGGCGGCCATCACTGGTGCGGGTGATGCGGTCGAGCGCGTCCACGCAGGTCGGCGAGTTGATGTCGGCACTGCCGAGGCGGCAGTTCGCTTCGCTGGCCAGGATCGTGCGCACGTCCATGTCCTGCACCTGCTTGCGCATGTCGATGTCGAACCAGTCCACCGACAGGTCCAGGCCGATCGCCGGCGACCAGACGAAGCCGGCACTCCATGAGGTGCTGGTTTCCGGGTCGAGCTGGCGGTTGCCGGTGCGGCTGCGGATCAGGTTGCGCTCGTAGTCCGAACAGTCGGTGGCGCCGTCGGCGCGGCAGCTGTACAGGTCCTCGGCGCTGGTCTCGTCATTGCCTGGGCCGGCGAAAACATAGTGCAGGTCCGGCGCGCGGAAGGCGGTGCCGTACGAACCACGCACCAGCAGGGTGTCGATCGGGCGCCATTCCAGGCCGCCGCTCCAGGTCGCCTTGCCGATGGTGTTGCCGGAATAGCGGTACTGGTCGTAGCGGCCGGCCACGCTCAGGTTGACCGTTTCGTGCAGCGGCATGCGCAGCTCGGCGGCGGTGGCCCAGCGGTTGCGTGAGCCCTTGCCGTCCGAATCCTTCCAGCTGTAGTAGTAGTACTGGGTGGCCAGCGGATCGGGGTTCAGCGAATACGCCTGCTGGCCCACTTCCACCGTCGCTGCGAAACCGGCATCGCCGCCCGGCAGGCCGAACAGCGCCGAGTTGGTCACGGTGAAGGCAGCTGTTTCGGTGCGCGATTTCGGCGAATAGGAGGTGCGTGCAGCGATCGAATCGTACTCGGCGCGGGTCAGCGGCCGGTACAGGCGTGATGGGTCGGCGTTGTAGATCGGGAAGCCATCATCGTCCACGCCCAGCTGCGGGCCCAGGAACAGGTCATTGGCCTTGGCGGCGATGATCTGCGCCCAGCTGATCCGCGACTGGTACTGCGAGTGGCTCAGGGCCGCTTCGTAATCCCAGTTGCCGGCCAGATTGCCCTTGAAGCCGGTGGTCACGCTGAGGGTCTTCTGCGTGCTGCGCACCATCGCATTGCGCAGGCCGCCCATTTCTTCAGGCGAGAACTGGCGCTGCCAGAACTCGATCTCGCCGGTGGCCTGGTTGTTGAAGTAGCCCGACTCATCGCCATTGGCATCCATGCGGCCCCACTTGGTGACGTCGCGCATCAGCGACATCGTGTGGTAGCCCAGCTGCACATCGGCGAACCACTGCTGGCCGTTGTCGAAGTCGTAGCTCAGCGAGGCGTAGCCATTGGCGCCGCGGCGCTTGCTGAGGATGGTGCCGTAGCCGATCGAGCTGTCGCTGCCGCAGTAGTAACCGTACTTCGGCCGATAGGCACGGTAGGTGCTGCCCTGGTTCTGCCCGGCCAGCGCTCCGCAGGTGGCCGCGCCCGGATCCAAGTAGTCATCGTTGTAGTCGGTGCGCAGATACGCGCGGCGGGCGATGCGCGAGCCCTCGGTGGGGCCGTCCTGGGTCGAATCCTGGATGTCGCGCTCGTAGGCCCACAGCGGGGTCTGCGATTGCAGTTCAACGCTGTACACGGCATTGAAGTTGCCGTGGCTGAAGCCGCTGGCGATGCTCACGTCGAACGACTCGCCACCGCCTTCGCTGGTGGTGCCCATGCGCATGTCGACGGTGGTGCCGTCGGCCTTCTTCTTCAGGATGAAGTTGACCACGCCGGCGATCGCATCCGAGCCGTAGATGGCCGAGGCGCTGCCGGTCAGCACTTCGATGCGCTCGATCATGCCCAGCGGGATGTTGGAGACGTCGGTGAAGTTGCTCCGGCCCTTGAACGGCATCGGGAAATCGGCGATGCGGCGGCCGTTGACCAGCACCAGCGTGTGGTTCGGGCCCAGGCCGCGCAGGTCCACCTGCTGGGCGCCCGGCGAGAAGTCGGCGCCGCTGGACGACTGCTGGCTCTGCGTCTCGCCGCCGTTCTGGGTCATCGACCGCAGTACGTCGGGCACGGTGGTGAAGCCGCTGGAGCGGATCTGCTCGGCGCTGATCACCGTGATCGGGGCGGGGCCTTCAACCTGGGCGCGCGGAATGCGCGAACCGGTGACCTGCACCGCGTCCAGCTGTTGAACCGAAGAGGAAGCCGGAGCCTGGGCCGCCGCGGAAGCAGCCACGCCCATCAACGCCAGCTGGATCGACCACGCCATCGCCTTTCTACGCATGAGGAATTCTCAGAAATGAAGCCGGCCCGCAGAGGTGGGGCCCTATCCCCCATTCAGATTTCCGGAATGGGCGCGCGCATTTAACGCCTTTTTTATGTCCTTGACTACTGGGTTCCTATCTGGCAAAGAGTGAAAACGCTTGCAAGTCGATTTTGTTCAGGGAGATCAAGATGCGACGCCTCCACAGAACCCTGCACGGCCCCTTTGCCTGGCTGGCGCTGCTGGCCCTGGCCTGGCCGCTGGCGGCGCCTGCGCAGGACCTGCAGGGCCCCGGTTTCGCCTATTACGAAGTCGGTGATCTGGAAGCCCCCCGGCCTGGTCCGCGCGCGCCAGCGATGATGCTGATGGGGGGCGGCGAGTGGGTGCCCGAGGCCTTCCAGTGGTGGCTGAAGCAGGCCGGCAACGGCCGTGTGCTGATCCTGCGCGCGTCGGGCAGCGATGAGTTGCAGGACCGCCTGTACCGGGACATCGGCGGCACCACTGCCGTGCAGACCCTGGTCTTCGACAATCGCCGTGGCGCCGACGATCCGGCGGTACTGCGCGTGGTCGCGGCGGCCGACGCCATCTTCATCGCCGGCGGCGACCAGTCGCGCTACATCCGCTTCTGGAAAGGCACCGCGCTGAACCGTGCACTCAATGCCCACGTGCGTGCCGGCAAGCCGATTGCCGGCACCAGCGCCGGGCTGGCGATCCTGGGCGGCTATGCCTATGGCGCGTTGGACGGCGGCAGCATCAGCTCCGCCGGTGCGCTGGCCGACCCGATGGGCAGCGCGGTGACCATGGACAGCGGTTTCCTGCAGATGCCCTATCTGCAGCGCGTGGTCACCGACACCCACTTCGACAAGCGCGACCGCCTCGGCCGCCTGATCGTGTTCGTCGCCCGCGCCGTACAGGACAGTGGCGACCCGGACATCGTCGGCATCGGCGTCGACGAGGACACCGCCCTGTGCGTGGAGCCGGATGGCCAGGCGCAGGTCTACAGCGCTGACGGCGAAGGCAAGGTCTGGGTGGTCAGCCCCGGCCGTGACGCCGACCGCCTGGTCGAAGGCGAGCCGTTGCGCTTCCACGCCGTGCCGGTGACCGTGGTCGCCAGCGGCAGCCGCATGCGGCTGGACGATTTCCAGGCCGAGGCCGACTACCAGGCCGTGGCCGACGTCAGCGACGGCGAGATCGAAGTCGTGCGACGGTAGCGCCGGGCCATGCCCGGCGGCCTTGCCGCATCGCGGCCTTGCCGCATCGCTCTTTCCGCCGGGCATGGCCCGGCGCTACCGAACACTCCCTGGAGACGTACCCGATGAAACTGCGCCTGGCGCTGTCCACTCTGTTGTCCCTGCCCATGCTTGCCCAGGCCGCACCGGCAGCTTCACCGCTGTTGGTCATCCACGGCGGCGCCGGCGTCGAGCGCAAGGACCTGTCACCGGCTGAAGAGAAGGCCGCACGTGACGCATTGAGCGCCGCCCTGCGCAAGGGCCATGCGGAACTGGCCGCCGGTCGTCCGGCGCTGGCGGCGGTCACTGCGGCGATCACCGTGCTGGAGGACGATCCGACCTTCAACGCCGGCAAGGGCGCGGTGTTCACCCACGATGGCCGCAACGAGCTGGACGCGGCGGTGATGGATGGCGCGACCCAGGCCGCTGGTGCGGTGGCCGGCGTGCAGCGGGTGCGCAATCCGATCCTGCTGGCGCAGACGGTGATGCAGAAGTCCCGGCACGTGATGATGGTCGGGCAGGGCGCCGAGTCCTTCGCGGTGGAGCAGGGCATGACCCTGGTCGATCCCTCGTACTTCCGGACCGACAAGCGCTGGCAGCAGCTGCAGCGGGCACTGAAGGAAGAGGCCAGTGGCCAGGCGCATGCCGACCTGGAGACTGCCAAGCACTTTGGTACCGTCGGCGCGGTCGCGCTGGATGCTCAGGGCCATCTCGCCGCCGGCACCTCCACCGGTGGCATGACCAACAAGCGCTACGGCCGTGTCGGCGACTCGCCGATCATTGGTGCCGGTACCTGGGCCGATGCCCGCTGTGCGGTGTCCGGTACCGGTTGGGGCGAGTACTACATCCGTACCGCGGCCGCGCACGAGATCTGCGCGCGCATGCGCTACCAGGGGCAGACGCCGGAGCAGGCCGGCAAGGGCGTGATCAACGAGACGATCCCGCAGATGGGCGGTGACGGCGGTGCCATCGTGCTGGCCGCAGACGGGAAAATGGCCACGCCGTTCAACACCCAGGGCATGTACCGCGGCTGGATCGGGGCCGACGGAATTCCCCATGTGGCAATTTTCGCCAGCGAGCCCCTGCCGGTGCCCGGGCAATAGCCTTGCGTATCAATGGCTTTGCGACGCATGTGAAAAAAAGTGAAAAAAAGCGTTGACAGGTCCCCGCTTCATCTCCAGAATTGCGGGCTCACCACCACACACCGCAACGCTTCGGCGGCACGGAATGGGGTGGTAAGGAGGGATACCCAAGCGGCCAACGGGGGCAGACTGTAAATCTGCTGGCTTACGCCTTCGGTGGTTCGAATCCACCTCCCTCCACCAGTTTCACGTTGTGACATTCCCGGCGCGGGAGTAGTTCAATGGTAGAACCTCAGCCTTCCAAGCTGATGGTGCGGGTTCGATTCCCGTCTCCCGCTCCATTGAATGAACTTTGAATATTATCGAGTTCATGTCATAATGCAAAACTCGGCTCACGTAGCTCAGTCGGTAGAGCACTTCCTTGGTAAGGAAGAGGTCGAAGGTTCGATTCCTTTCGTGAGCACCATCTTAAGCATCACCTCTCAGACGAATTCGAGATAAGCAGCCATGGCCAAGGGTAAGTTCGAGCGCACCAAGCCGCACGTCAATGTCGGCACCATCGGTCACGTCGACCACGGCAAGACCACGCTGACCGCCGCACTGACCAAGATCGGTGCCGAGCGCTTCGGTGGCGAGTTCAAGGACTACTCCTCGATCGACGCCGCGCC